>JBBRUA010000505.1:0-2133 GCA_038248245.1 Pyrinomonadales bacterium
CTTGTTCGAGATCTAATTCGTTCGATAGAACCTGCGTCCCGACCGTGTCCTGATCGGCGATCACCGGATCGTAGATCGCGGTTTTATTCTCTGCCGAAAGAATCACCGTGCTGCTTTCCGAGCTCATCGTGCCCGAATCATTCTCCTGAACGATCGTCGAGGCCTCAGCCGCCAAGGTTGAACTGTCGCCGCCGAACGTCGTCCTCGCTTTCCCGAAACGCGTCGGCGAAGCAAGGTTGCCCGAAGAGACTCCATGATCGATCCCGGCAACGTCGTGCTCCTCGAGTTTGGCTATACCAAAATCTAGCACTTTAACGGTGTAGCCGCCGCGTTGATTTGGTTCGAGCCAGATGTTGTCGGGTTTGAGATCTCGGTGAATGATGCCCTGTTCATGTGCCTCTTGGACGGCAGAACAAACCTGTTCCAGGATATCGAGCGTCCACGCAACGGGGAGATTCTTCTCTTCATCAAGTATCTCGCCGAGCGTGCAGCCATCGAGATATTCCATCACGAGATACGCGACCTGCCCGCCGGACGATTCGGCGAATCCAAAATCCGTCACGTCCACGACGTTGGGATGTCGCAAACGTCCTGCGGCACGAGCCTCACGACGAAAGCGTTCGACAAATTCTGCACGCTGCATGAACTGCGGAGCAATGATCTTCACCGCTACCGGACGCTCCGTACCGAGGTGCGTCGCGAGATAAACCGTGCCCATACCGCCGCGCCCGAGTTCCCGCGTCATCTGGTATTTCCCGTCGAGCGTCTGGCCTGTAAAGTCCAAAGAATTCATATCCGATACGTGCAAACTCTAAAGTTTTGCCACTGCTTTTGCAAGTATCTACGCCGCCTCGCCCAATTAAGTTTTGTCTTTCCACTTTAGGTTTTGTAAATCTGAAACATTTGAGTTGGATTCGCTCAATAACAATTGAAAAATCCTTCGTTCTGTCTTAAACTTGCCTTCAATTCGGACACATTGTGAGAAATACTTTGGTTTTTGCACCAAAACGCTTGTTTTATACGTGAAACATCGTGCCATATTTGTTAGACTGTTTTTCGTGGAGAAAGGAAGTCTAATTCAGACAGAAATATTTGGATAGGGGAAACAACTAATATGAGTTTAGATAAAGGAAAAGCGATCGAGTCAGCGTTGATGCAGATCGAGAAGAAGTTCGGCAAAGGTTCGATCATGCGTTTGGGCGAGCGTCCGCACGAAGATATCGGCGCGATTTCGACGACATGTTTAAGTCTCGATGCGGCGATCGGCGTCGGCGGGTTTCCGCGTGGACGTATCATTGAGATTTACGGGCCGGAAAGCTCGGGTAAAACAACGCTTGCACTAACGGTGGTCGCCTCCGCCCAGAAGACCGGCGGCATCTGCGCATACATCGATGCGGAACACGCGATGGACCCGGAATACGCGACTAAACTCGGCGTCAACATCGACGATATGCTCATCTCGCAGCCTGACTCGGGCGAACAGGCGCTTGAGATCGCCGAGACGCTGATCCGTTCGAACAGCGTCGACGTTATTGTTATCGATTCCGTCGCCGCACTCGTTCCACGTGCTGAACTCGACGGTGAAATGGGCGATTCCCTTCCCGGTTTGCAGGCACGCCTAATGTCGCAGGCATTGAGAAAGATCACGGCGATCGTTTCAAGTTCGAACACCTGCTTTATATTTATTAATCAGCTTCGCGAAAAGATCGGCGTATTCTTCGGCTCGCCGGAAACGACGACGGGCGGCAAAGCTCTTAAATTCTACGCTAGTCTTCGTCTGGATATCCGCCGTATCGGTGCCATTAAGGACGCCGATAAAGTCGTCGGCAACCGAACCCGCGTTAAGGTCGTCAAGAATAAATGCGCACCGCCGTTTCGCGAGTCCGAGTTCGACATCATGTATGGCGAAGGCATCTCTAAAGAAGGCGACCTGCTCGATCTCGCGGTAAATCACAACATCGTCGAAAAATCGGGAGCATGGTTTTCCTTCAAAGGCGAACGCCTCGGCCAAGGCCGCGACAACGTCAAGAACATGCTGAAAACAAACCCCGAACTCCTCGAACGCATCGAGACAGATGTAAAAGTTGTCCTCGGCTTCGCTAAGGTAGAAACTGCTAAGGCATAGTAAATATA
>JBBRUA010000506.1:0-2125 GCA_038248245.1 Pyrinomonadales bacterium
CTCACTCTGCGTTTGTATGGAACGGTGGAGAACGTTTTCAACCAAGAATACTATGAGAACGGATTCCGCACGGCCAAGGCAAATGCGCGGATCGGGATGGCTTTCGGATTCTAATTAATTTTGCCCTAGAATAGACGCGAAAAGACGCGAATTTAGGAAAGAAGATGGATTGAGTCTTCGGGTGCATCTATCACTCGGATACTAAGATATCGGACTTTCTGATTCGCGTTTTTTCGCGCAATTCGCGGGCAGTTCTCTTTCTTCTTGCCCGCATCGTATATCGTGTTAAAATCTGAATATCGGAGGCAATGAATTATGAAGATTCTGTATTTTGTCTGTTTTGTTTTTGTTCTGACGTTTACCGCGGTGGGCCAGACGAAAACCGTTACCAATCTTGATCTCGAAAAGTATAAAGACCAACGTGTGAAAGCCACGACGGACTATCGGGAAAATTATAAGCGCCTGGGAATGCCGTCGCCGGAGGAACTGGCTCGCAGAAATGAGCAGGATCGAAAAGATTTGGCTGAGCTTTCTGTGAAACTGCGTGCCGAAAGGCTCGAGAAAGAACGCCTGGCCGCGGAACGTACACGAACCGAGCAATATACCGCTCCGACATATTACGTTGTCGACGACAGCCGTCGGTTCAACAGCGATCCTTACGTCTATTCGACGTTCTACTCAGGCGGACGATATTACAGGCGTTCGATCCGCCAGCCGTACACGCAGCCCGGATATTTCGCAGGCGGAAATTTTTGGCCGACTCCGGGAACGACGAGGAGGCCGCAACGGCCCGTACGCTCCAAATAATGGTCTGATGTTTCTAACGATGAAATATAAAAATTACGAGGCGGAAGTCGATTTTGATCCCGACCTGGGCATGTTTCACGGAGCAATCGTAAACATCCGCGACGTAGTTACTTTCTAGGGCAAATCGACGGCCGAACTGAAACGCGAATTCAAGAATTCGGTCGAAGATTATTTGGAATTTTGCGAGCAAAGCGGAAAGTCTAATATCGGTGTCGGTCTGTCTTAAATCAAGATTATGAAACAAGGCTGGGAAGCGGTTATTGGCATGGAGATCCATGCTCAGTTGGCGACGGAGACGAAGATCTTTTGTTCGTGTGCGGTCGAAACGGGTGGTGAGCCTAATTCGAACACTTGTCCGACGTGTTTAGGTTTGCCCGGAGCGTTGCCGGTGTTGAATCGGCGTGTGATCGAACTTGGTGCGAGAGCGGCATTGGCATTGGGGCTCGAGGTGCAGGAAACGTCGATCTTTGCGCGAAAGAATTATTTTTACCCGGACCTCCCGAAAGGCTATCAGATATCGCAGTACGACAAGCCTTTTTCGGCGAATGGCCAACTGACGATACTCACATCCGAACGCGACGAGCATGGGCGTCCTTCGGATTGGAAGCCGATGACGATCCATGTTCAGCGGATGCATTTAGAGGAAGACGCGGGGAAGAACGTACACGAAGGTCTGCCCGAGACGGATAAATATTCCTACGTCGATCTCAACCGTGCGGGAACGCCGCTGGGCGAGATCGTGACCTCGCCTGATTTTCGCACTTCGTGGCAGGCGTACGACTATGTGAATCACATTCGCCGCGTTTTGCAGTGGGTCGGGGCGAGCGATGCCGATATGGAAAAGGGAAATCTGCGTTGCGAGGCGAACGTTTCCGTTCGCAAGGTCGGCGAGACCGAGTTTAGAAATAAGGTCGAGTTGAAGAATCTTAACTCGGTGCGCTTCATGCAAAAGGCGATCGAGTTCGAGATAGAACGCCAGATCGAGGCCCACGAGGCCGGCGAAGGCATCCAACAGGAATCGCGTTTGTGGGACGAAAAAAATAACCGCACGCGGTTCATGCGTACTAAAGAGGACGCACATGATTACCGATATTTTCCTGAACCAGACCTGCAGCCGCTGGTGCTTTCGGCTGAATTCATCGACTCGGTGAAATCGCAAATGCCGGAGCTGCCGGATGCGATGCGCGACAGATTTATTGAGACGTACGGCATCAGTTTTTCGGACGCGTCACAATTCGTTGCGGATAAGGATCTGGCGGAGTATTTCGAGACAACCGCTAAACTTAATGAAAACGCAAAGCTCTCGTCGAACAGGATA
>JBBRUA010000507.1:0-2125 GCA_038248245.1 Pyrinomonadales bacterium
CCGTTCTGCGTCACTCGTCAGTCGGGGTTTGGCACAAAGCGCAATTCTTTTGCAAGAACCGGAGCGATCGGAAGTCGAACAATTGTTGTATCGGGCGACCAATCGGTTGATAGGACGTTGGGGACTTCTACCACCTGTCGCTGGGACCGTTCGCAAAAACTCGATCGGACTGGAGTTGGTTTACATCCCGCCGGGTGAGTTTATGATGGGTTCGGAGAATGGTATGCCAGACGAAAAGCCTGTTCACAAGGTTACGATCCAAGACGGGTTTTGGATGGGCAAGTATTTGATTACACAGGGGCAATGGAAATCCGTTATGGGAACTACGGTTCAACAGCAACGCGACAGGGCACACAAAACCTTACCGCTCTACGGTGAAGGAATAAATTACCCAATGTATTACGTTTCCTGGGAAGAGGCAAAAGAATTCATTCGCCGCCTTAATAACGACAACGACGGATTTCAGTATAGCTTGCCAAGCGAAGCACAATGGGAATATGCGGCAAGGGCCGGGACAACAGGTGATTATTACGGATCGCTAGATGACATAGCCTGGTATGCGAACAACAGTGGGCGAAACTATCTCGACTACGACTCCGAAGAATATATAAACGATGATCATTTTAAAAGCCCTGATGAAAATGGCGGCCAGACGCATCCGGTTGGAATAAAAAGTCCGAACAAATTCGGCATATACGATATGCTCGGAAATGTCTGGGAATGGTGCGAGGATATTTACATTTACAACGAGGTTTACAACGAGAACGGATATAATGGGCTACCGACAGATGGCTCGGCAAATGTGAGTGTCGGGGATCCAAATTATCGGGTGTTGCGCGGCGGTTCGTGGTATACCAAATCAACCGACACGCGCTCCGCTGAGCGCTATTGGGATGAGCCGTCGGATCCAGATGGGGCCGCCGGCATCCGCGTCATCGCCCAGCCCAGCAAGATATGCGTGGAGAATGTTCCGAGCGACCTAATGGAAGAGAGAGAGGGCGTAAGGTTAATCAATGTGATACTGGGACCGAAACACCAACCGGGGCAAAAAACCCGAATAAGCCAGATCGATCCAGCGCCGACGAAGCCGAAGCCGTAAAATTTAAGGAAGAGGTCATTGCCGAGAAAACAGCATTATAGAGATCATTCGTGCTTTTTGCTAAAATCTCTCGTATGAATGAATCTGGTTTTGACATTTCAAACGAGGCATCGGCATGCGGTGTGGATTTGGAACTTTCCTCGTCCGCAGACTTGCCGGTCTTCCTTAACGACGAACAAGTTGCCGTTGCCAGACCCTATACGGGAACAAAGGGTGCCTACATTCTAGTCGCTTTGGATGGGGAAAAGGAGTGGTGTTGGCCAACTGGCAGCCGATGGGATCTCGAAATCGACGAACGGGCGGACGGTTCAAAATTCGTCAAATCGATAAGGTTTTACAGCGAATAATCTGAGGCTCTTAGAACTCGGATATTGTGATAACACCGCCTCAGGTCACTCCTTAAATAATCACATCGATCGGCAGGCGAAACCGGGCCGACAGCTTTCGAGCCTGGGCTTTGCTGATTTCGCGTTTGCCGTTGAGGACTTGAGGCTTGGGCTCCCTGTGAGCCGAAGATGTCGAGCATGTCGGTTTGGTTTAATTCGTGATCAATCATCAGAGAGCGAACCATGGCTGCGGGTTTAATAGGATCACCCATCGGGTACGCCTTTTCTTCGAAATCTTCGATAAGTGTTACGAGAAGATCTAAGAGTCTAGTTTCCTCAGGTGATCGCCGTTCGCCCTTTGTCATTCAAAGACCGGCGAACTCGACGGCCTTTTCATTTTCTCCTTCGCTTTCTATCTTCTCAAACATAGCAGTAGATTATGCAACACAACTCGGGTTTCGCTCAAACCCTCGGTTACTGCGTCGCCACTTGCTATTCGCCGTTCTTTTTCGTAAGCCGACGCAAAATTGACGCATTTCGCGCGTATTTTGCGAAATTGCAGGCTCTTTTTAGTGTTTTTGCCGCTTATTGGACGAGTTCGGCGGTTGCGGCACTTCTGATCGCGGGATTCTCAACGCGAAAAGCGTCTTCGCTGTGGTCGAATACGTCGTCGAGTTCTTTTTCAACGCTCCCGTGGCCG
>JBBRUA010000508.1:0-2114 GCA_038248245.1 Pyrinomonadales bacterium
ATTATGACCTCAAACATTGAATTGTCGAGAGAATATACACATGCCTACAAAGGTGGTAGAAAATGCCGCGATCGCCGTAATTGAAGAGATCGAAGGACGAATATACGTGATTCGTGGTCAACGGGTTATGTTGGATAGCGATCTGGGTGAGGTTTATGGCGTTACTACCAAGCGTTTGAAGGAACAGGTCAGGAGGAATATTTCGAGATTCCCTAAAGACTTTGTCTTTGAGTTAGATCTTGAGGAAACCCGACACCTAGAGTCTCTAAGGTCGCAAAATGCGACCTTAGACGAACTGCGGCGTGGAAAATACAGCAAGTATGGGGCATTTGCATTCACGGAACACGGAGCAGTGATGCTTGCAAGCGTCCTCAATAGTCGGACCGCCGTTGAAGCGAGCATCATAGTCGTTCGAGCGTTCGTGCAAATGCGGTCGGTTTTGGCGTTACATAAATATCTCGCAAAGCGTGTCGACAAACTCACAAAAGTTGCCATTGATCATGACAACTAGTTTGGCGTAGGTTGGGAACTACTAGGCGAGGTCATGGGCGATTCGAAACCTCTAAAAAGAAAAATCGGGTTTGTTGATGTAAAGAAAGGAAAGGCGAAGAGATGAGCGAGGAATTGCAGTTAGGAAAATACGAATTTTATCCATATGAAGCTGACGAGAAGGAGAAAAAATCGTTCTTAGACGAGATCCTCGAGAAAAGCTACAAGGAAATGTCAGAGGACGAAGAGGCTGAGGCAGAAGCACTCGAATGGTGTGAGGGAACGATCGGCGATTTTGGCGATGATGAATGGTGATTTATTTCTTTGTCGCGTAGCGATCAATTGATTTTAGCCGTGGGATTAAACCACGGTAGGTTGGAATGAAGGTGAGTGTCGCGTAGCGACATTTGAAATCGGTATTTGATCCGCTGTCGCTGACGCGACCGAATCGTTTGGTTTTGATTTCCCTGGGTTGAAAAACGCGGAAAGCCTCGTTAAGGAGGCTGTTAGCTTGATGAATATGAAACCTTTAGGCCTAACTATACTAATTGGGTTCTTTATTGCCTGTAATCCGGTCTCATTGGTTGGGAGTTGGAAGCTTTCTCAAAAATATAGCTATTTCTATGAGAAATGGGAGTCAGTGACATACGATTCCTACATTGAATTCAAAAAGGATGGAACTTTCAAGGTTTCCAAGTCGGGAGAAACCAAGAGCGGAACATATATGATCGACAACACGACAGATCCGATTCGTCTAGTCTTAACCGATAAGGATGGGAAAGTAGTCAATGGCATCTTCCAACTCGATAAGAATTCCTTGACAATAAAGTCCACCCGGAGTGGCAATAACGATTCTCAGTTTTTAGGGGGCATGGCTCCTATCGAGAACGAAAATGGCGTTGACCTGATAATACTGGAACGAAATTAATTGGATGAAATTATCACCAACAGAAATATTTAAGGGTAAGAAGATCTTCTTTATCGGCGGGACGGGCTTTGTGGGGAAGGTTACGTTGTCGATGCTTTTGCATAATTTTCCGGATATCGGAAAGGTTTATGCAACGGTGCGGGCGCGGGATGCGAATGAGTCGAAGATACGATTTTGGACATCGATCGTGACTTCGCCGACGTTTGATCCGCTGCGTGAGAAGTACGGCGATGGGTTTGAGGATTTTATTAAATCGAAGGTCGTGCCCGTTAATGGCGATGTTGGCAACGAGTACCTCGGGCTTGATGAGAAAGACGCGAAAAAGATAATGCGCGATACCGACATCATTATCAATGGTGCCGGGAACGTGACGTTCAACCCGCCGCTGGAGTCGGCTCTGCGGACTAATGTGGTTGGGTCGAACAATATTATCAAGCTGGCGCGGATGATGAAAAAGCCGCGGCTGGTGCATGTTTCGACTTGCTTTGTTGCCGGAAAACGCAGCGGGCCGATCTGGGAAAATGAGCCGGTCGTAGGTTATTTCCCGCGAAAAGAAGAGTTGCCAGGAACGGTTTTCGACGTAAATCGCGAGGTTTTGGATTGCGCCCGGTTGTCTGAACAAGCACGGCAGGAAGCGGACGATGCCGTACAGCACGCAAAGTTTCGTGAGCAGGCACGCAATCGGTTTATCGAGGAA
>JBBRUA010000509.1:0-2110 GCA_038248245.1 Pyrinomonadales bacterium
ATTACGCCGATCGTGATGTTTGAAAATGAGTCCGGCAGATCCATAAATACTCTAATTCGTTTCAGCGACCCATTGATCGATCATTTCGCACCAGATGTGGGCGACGGTAATATGGGCTTCTTGGATTCGGGCAGTCCTCGGCGAAGGTGAGGCGTAGCAGGCGTCGGACAATCCTGCGAGCTTCTTGCCATTCACGCCGGTCATGCCGAGTACGGAGCAACCCTTTTTTCGTGCTTCCATGACTGCGGCAATAACGTTCGGTGAATTCCCGCTTGTGCTGATGGCAATGAGAAGATCGCCTTCGTTTGCCAGTGCCTCGACCTGTCTCGCAAAGATCCGCTCGAAACCATAGTCGTTCGCCAGAGCGGTCAACGCCGACGTATCGGTGGTCAGGGCGATCGATGGCAAGGCGACGCGCTCTGTTTCATAGCGGCCGACAAACTCCGCTGCGATGTGCTGGGCATCAGCGGCACTGCCGCCGTTTCCGCAGATCAAAACCTTCTTCCCGTTTTGAAATGTTTTGTAAATTAACTCAGCACATTCTCTAATAACATCGAGTTGGGTAGAGCGAATTAACTGCAAAACCTCGAGGTGCTGGTCGAGTGAATGCTCGATGATCGAACCGGTCTCGTTCTGCGTATTGACTTCTTTGCCTCTGATCGAATTTACGATCGCGCTCGACGAGTGTTCGCCAACCAGCGGAAGTGAATGAACCTCGCCGCCGCTCGCCGTCACGAAATCACCACCGATTATTTCGTTTGGCGACCAATCGCCACCTTTAACCAGAATGTCCGGCTTGATACGCCTGATCAAAGCCTCGGGGGTCATCTCGTCAAAGATCTCGACTTCATCGACCGCTCTGAGCCCCAAGAGCAACGCTTTTCGATCGTCCTGGTTGATGAACGGGCGATCCGGTCCCTTCATTTTTCTTACCGAGGCATCGCTGTTGATCCCAACAATTAGCCTCGAACCGAGAGCTTTAGCCCGTTCGAGCAGATCAACGTGCCCCGGGTGAAGAATGTCGAAACATCCGTTTGTGAAAACTACCTTATCCATACCGAAGATAAAATTATAGCCTCTCGCCCGTTGGATGAAAAACGGGCGAGAGTCAGATGTTACGAGATCGTTAGCTCAATATTGAAAGTCGTTGCAACGCCCAATTTCGCACTGACGCCGATGGCGGTGAACGGGTCGAAGCCGGCGGCAGATGCGTTGATCGTGTACGTGCCGGGCGGGACAGGTTTGACGCTATATTTGCCGGTCGCGTTTGATTTGACGGTCTTCGACGCTTCAACGATCGAAATAGTTGCACCTGCCACTAGAGAGTTGTTAGCTTTGTTTGTGACCGTGCCTCTAAGCTGTGTCGTCGTTGTACCGGGATCAATGATCACGCGGTTAGATTTGTACTCTTTTACAAAATCTGGATTGGACGCTTTAAAATTGACGATCAGTTTATCCATCTGCTTTTTCAAAACGGTGTCCGTGGCAGCAAAAATATCCTTTAAGTTGGAGAGATATGTTTTACGCTGGCTCATGGCGGTGCGTGGTTTTGGCGTAGAAGCGGAATAGTCTCCGATCGCCGTCTGTAAGGCTGTCAGGTTTGCGGCACTGAGACCGTAATCTTTAAGCGGGCCACTGTGGGCATTTCCGATATCGAGGATGTTTTGGCAAAGAGGCCCCAACTGATCGTCCCGCGTCTTTAATAATTTGGTAAACGGAAAAGCGACTTGCTCCGCCATCGTATTGTCGGAGATTGCAGACGCGTACGCTCCGATGATGCTTGCAACGTCGCTAGCCTTCTGACACAGATCTTGTTTTAAGACAAATTTATCTTCGGCAATGCCGGTGATCACCAATGCCGATAATTGCTCCGTGCTAATGATCGATGCAATTTTGGTCTTAAAGTCAGTCAAAGCCGCCCCAAACGCGACGACCGTACCCACAATTGCGGCATTGTCATCACAATGCTTCTCGACCGCCCTATACATCGTTAGTTTTGCTTCTTGTTGTGCATTCATTATTTGTTTGATCTTCTCCGTAGTTATTTAATTGATCCACGAAACCTTCCCTGTTCTCAACGATCTCGTTAAGAAGATTGCCGTTTCCCCGC
>JBBRUA010000510.1:0-2105 GCA_038248245.1 Pyrinomonadales bacterium
CTACGACGGTGAAAATAAGCCGGCGCAGATGATCTACGATTTTCTGCAAAAAGCGGATGAAGGGAATTACAAAATGGGAATTGAGATCACTGCTCGCGGCACTGATTTTCGCGGAGATCCGACACCTGCATCTTCTTGGTCAAAGGCAGTCGGTGAATTTTCGTTTATATTTCGGGGCAGCGACTACAAGGCAGTAAGCGCTAATGGCGAGAGATTGGTCAGTGAGTTTGCCGATCGTTCCGAGCGAGCAAAAAAGGCAAATGAGCCTCTGCCTAAAGAGTGGGCGATGAGGTCCAATCCGGTAGCGAGCGGATTTACCGAGGCTGGTCTAAAGAGCATGTACGTCAATTCGTTCTCTAGCGGTGGCGGATCTAATCTTAGCGTCGTGAAGTTCTATGCCGCTCCAGCTACGTCCGCAACGTGGCTAATCACCAAAAACGATCTAGGTATCCCGAAATATCGAAAATTTAATCAGACTTACGTCGTCTTCGTTCGCAATATCGCGGCGGGTAATTGTTTTTATGAGCCTTTCGGGCTCTATCAGGAATACGCCGGCGGTGGGACTTACGGCCAAACACTGATCGATCAAGGTTCAGGAGCAAGATCGATAACTTGCGATAAGTTGGGAGTGAAATAGGTCCAACAGCATAGAATTCTAAGAGACGTTGAAGTGAATTTACGGTTCAACGTGAAAAGACCTTCGGAAACGCCCAGGGCCGTCGAAGACGGGGACATAAGTCGCCGTCTTCGACGGTTCTCATTATTTTGACGAGGTTTTTTGCAATTGGCGAATACTCGAACTGATCCAGAACGTTGCACAGATAAAAAGAGGAGCCATATACGCCACAATTGTGATACTCTAACCGGGCGGCAATTGTGCGATTCTTGAGTTTTTTGACAATTTAATGCAGATTCTTTTTCCACGGAGCCGAGCTGTGCCACAAGGTATTTATTTTTTTAAAAACAGTGGGACATGGCCAAAACGTATCCGTAACTATAATAAATACAATGGTTTGGGTGTCCCACGAGCAAGTGGGACACCCTTGGGACAGCGTGGGACAAGAATTTAGGACAAATGTCGCAACCTCTCTATTTATTGGATTTAGACAGATGCACGAAAAAGTGCTGTCCCGCGTAGGCTGAGTGTAAAAAAACGTCTGTACACTCCGGTCAGCAGGACGTAAGAGACGATCGTGACAGCTATTAGCGATTTACTTTTTTCCAGGCGGTGTGTTCAAATAAAGTGTTGAAATTTTAATGCCAAAATGTCTGATCTCGAAGGCATTTGGGCGGGGATAGCGGCCCCGTCAATACATAAATCCTCCGCGATAAAACCTGATGCCGAGAAGAAAATTTCGTCATACACAGCGTTTCGAATCCCCGGGTGACAGCACTTTTCAGGAATACCTCTTAAACCAACCGACACAACAGACGACACGTTCGGAGCTTTTGCGGCTTATTCGCGGCGGTGAGGACACTTATCTTGAGCTAAAGGTAAAGCTGTCGAATTCCGAGCGGATCGCCCAGGGAATTGTCGCTCTCGCGAACACGGACGGCGGGACGATAATATTCGGCGTGAACGATCAACTGCGGATCGAAGGCGTTGCGAATCCCGAATGGGTCCAATCGGAACTCGCGAGGATCTGCCGCGAAGAAATTGTTCCTCCGCTGGTGCCGATGCTCGATACGATGGCTTTTGACAGCGGCAAACGGATCGTCGCTTTAGATATTGATGGGCGGAAAAAGCCTTATCGAACGAAGGAAGGGAGATTTTACTTACGGATCGGCGCCGAGAAAAGGGAAGTCTCGCGTGACGAACTTTCGAACTGGCTAGACGAGATACGGCCTTTGGGATTTGAGAATATACCGCTGCAGACGGTTACGGAGGAAGATTTTGACGACGCTTTGCTGTGGTCGTTCGCCAGCGGATTCGACGACAACGCCCCGAATCAGAGCTTGTACAACACGGGAGATTTCTTGCGAAAAGACCTTCTGCTGGCGGTCGGAAACGTCGATGATTTCTTCCCGACGGTCGCCGCAGTTCTTTTATTCGCAAAGAATGAACGCGTTCCCGAACTCCTCCCGCGTTCGAATGTAACGGTGGC
>JBBRUA010000511.1:0-2104 GCA_038248245.1 Pyrinomonadales bacterium
GCTATGATCCGCCGACACCCGACACACTCGGCTGTCGTCCGGCGACCGTCGCCTTTCTCAAAGGCTGGACCGACCGAATTAAACAGCTCGGTTATAAATCCGGCGTTTACGGTTCGCCAAAAAACGCTCAGGAAGATTGGGTCGGCCTCCCTGCCGCAAGCAAAATGGATGCCATCTGGATGGCTCGCTGGGACAATATTCCCTCGGTCTGGACGTATGTTTCGTTTCCCACATTCCCGACCAACGAATGGGCAAATCACCAACGGATCAAGCAGTGGCAGGCACCGCACAACGAAACTTGGGGCGGCGTTACCTTTAATATCGACGGCAACAACGCCGACGGCCCAGTCGCGGGTCTCACGATCGCTCGAAACAAAAATGCCGATTTTGACGGCGACGGAAAGGCAGACATCAGCGTATTTCGCCCTGATACGGCAGCGTGGTATTACTTTTCGAGTTCGACCAGCACTACCATCGGTGGACTTTTTGGAGCAGTCGGCGACATTCCGGCTCCGGGCGACTATGACGGCGACGGCAAAACGGATTTTGCCGTTTTCCGCCCATCCGAGGGCTCGTGGCACATGCTGACAAAGGCCGGCGTTTACCGCACACGCGTGTTCGGATCGACCGGAGACATTCCGGTTGCGGCTGATTATAACGGCGACGGGAAAACCGACAACGCCGTCTTTCGGCCGTCCGACAACACCTGGTATATCTCAAACAGCGACAGTCTCGGGACGTTCACGTACACGCAGTTTGGGCAGGCAGGCGACAAACCGGCACCCGGCGATTACGACGGCGATGGCAAGGCAGACCCTGCCGTTTTTCGTCCAAATGGCGGAACCGGCACAGAGTGGTGGGTCCTAAAAAGTAGCGGCGGCGTTTTCGCTACGCAGTTCGGCGTCCCGACCGACAAAGCCGTTCCGATGGACTACACCGGTGACGGCAAGACCGACATCGCATTTTGGCGGCCTTCCACCGGCGAATGGTACATCCTTCGCAGTGAAGACTATTCCTACTACGCCTTCCCGTTCGGCACGAACGGCGACATACCGGCTCCCGGCGATTTCGACGGCGACGGCCGGACCGACACGTCCGTCTTCCGCCCTTCGAACAGCGTCTGGTACATGTTGCGAAGCCAGGCTGGCTTCACCGCCGCTCAGTTTGGATTGGCAAACGACCGTCCCGTCGAGAACGCGTACTTGCCGCAATAAAATGCACCAATAATTAATGATCGATAAAACAGACAACGCCGGATTGCTAAATCTGGCGTTGTCGCTCAAAACCGAATGGGGCGAAAACTACGATAAACCGATCGACGAACGTATTCTCGTCTCCTACCCCGAACTAACTCCCGACGAGATCGCCCACCTAACAAAACTCGCTCGTGAGGCCGAATATTTCATCTACAACCTCGCCGAACAAGAACTCTCCGGCCAGATAGCCGAATCCGACATCATCCCAAACGCAAAGAAACGGTTTCCGTGGCTCGACATCACAAACGCCAGACGCCTTAAAAATATCGGGATGTTCTATGCAAGAAAGTGATCGATGCAAGGGTTCGATATTAAAAATCTTCCTTATCCTACCTTTGCGTCCTCCGCGTCTTCGCGTGAAATTCTCTCAGATCTGAGACTGTCCAAAACGGAAACTTCGACCTATTCGCTTTGTAATTTCGCAAAATCCGCGTTCGATTGTAAAATAAGAGTTTTTGAACGACCTCGGGAAATTGCTCTTATGTTACAAGCCGGAATCGTTGGTCTGCCCAACGTTGGAAAATCGACACTTTTTAATGCACTGACCGCTCAGGAATCGGCTCTGGCGGCGAACTATCCGTTCGCGACGATCGAACCGAATGTCGGCATGGTCGCCGTCCCTGACGAACGCCTCGCCGTTCTCGAAAAGCTCAACAAAGCTCAAAAGGTCGTGCCCGCCATGGTCGAGTTTCTCGACATCGCCGGACTTGTCCGCGGAGCTTCGAAGGGTGAAGGGTTGGGCAACCAGTTTCTCGCAAACATTCGCGAAACCCACGCCGTCATCCAAGTCGTTCGGTGTTTTGACGACGACAATATCATCCACGTCGAGGGATCGGTGAACCCGATCC
>JBBRUA010000512.1:0-2090 GCA_038248245.1 Pyrinomonadales bacterium
ATCATCCGGTATTTTGAATCAATCTCAGGCGGATTGATTATTTCCGCGACTTCTTCGCCCTCTTCAATTTCGTTGACCATATTTTGGTTATTCTCCCTCGTAAAATGCTTTCGACGCATCGAAACTCCCAAGTATATCGCGGATCGCATCAAATTGTCTATCTACACGCTGCCTTTCAGCGAGGATGATCGATACGATCTCGCGCGTCGCGGCCGAAAGATCTTGGTTGATGACGACATATTTTGACTTCTCGTACTGAAGTATTTCGTTGAAGGCGTTCTTGAGTCGGGTCTTTAGTTCCGAATCGCCCTCAGTTCCCCGAGAGGTAAGCCGAGCTTTTAGTACGTCGAATGAAGGAGGCAGAATAAAGATCGTGATGCTCTCAGGCAGCTTTTCCATTATCTGGATAGCTCCCTGCACATCCACTTCGACGATCAGGTCTTTGCCGCTTCGAAAAACCTTTTCACTTTCGAGTAAGGAAGTTCCGTAAAGATTGCCGTGAACCTCGGCGAATTCCAGAAACTCGCCATCCGCGATGCGATTCTCGAACTCCGTTTTGGAGACGAAAAAATACTCCCGTCCGTCCTCCTCACCGAACCGCTGTGGGCGAGTCGTGTGCGAAACGGAATAGCCCAGATCGGGCAAGGAAGAACGCACCTCTTTGATCAAAGTTCCTTTACCACCTCCAGATGGCGAGCTTATAATGATTAGTCTTCCAGTCATTTTCTATTCCACATTTTGAACTTGTTCGCGGATCTTTTCAATTTCGCTTTTTATAGCGAGGGCGTTTTCTTTGACGATCATATTATTTGTTTTTGAAGTGATCGTGTTCGCTTCGCGGTTCAGTTCCTGAGTGAGGAAGTCGAGGCGTTTGCCGACGTCGCGGGTTTCTTTGATTATCGTTCGGAAATGCTCTATATGAGTTGTAAGACGATCGATCTCTTCGGAAATATCTGCTCGGTCGGCGAGATAGGCTACTTCCTGAGCGAGGCGAGTCTGATCGACCTCGATCTGCGATTCGCTTTTTGCGAGCATGTCGGCGATGCGTTTGTTAAGGCGGATTCGATGTTCGTCGGCAATGTTGGCGGCTTCGGATTTGATCGGCTCGAGATATTGTTCGATGGCAGAGAGATTTCCGGCGAGCACGCCTTCGAGCATTTCGCCTTCTTTGTCACGCATCTTTTCGAGGTCGTCGAGAGCGAGGGTGAATGCGGTTTCGATGCCGGCGAGGAACTCTTCGCTCGGTTCTTCCTTTTTCGTGCTGAAAACGTTCGGCAATTTGGCGATAACGTTGAGGTCCGGGTCGCCGGTCAGTGCGAACTCGTCCTTCATCTGCTTCATCGCAGAGAGAAAACCACTTATCACGGGGCGATTTAACTCGAAAGAGACTTCTTCGGTGCGGTCGTAATTTAGATTTACATCGACGCGACCACGGGAGAGACGATTGCCGATCAGGCGTTTGATGGTCGATTCGAGCTGCTGAACTTCGCTGCCCAAACGGAGGTTAACGTCGAGGAAGCGATTATTTACGGTCTTTAACTCGACTGCGATAGAAAGATTTTTACCCGTAACCGTTGCCCGGCCGAATCCTGTCATTGATCTCATAGTGTTGACAGTTTAACAAACTAAAGTGGAACGGCGGAATCGCGGCTTGTTTTATGGGATGTTGGGAAAGATCTCGCCGACGACGCGAGTGGACAAAGCCGCTAAGAACGCAATATCGCAGGTCTTCTCCCAGGTCTTCTTGGAACATCTTTAGTTTTTTTTGATCCAATGCAGATGACGACATGAGTGAAAATCGTCTTTTTCCCTTCGCCGAGTGAAACATCTTTGCTTTTTCGAACAGCAAACGAAGTTCATAGCGGCCATTCCGCTACGATCTCACCCCAATTTTCTAACGTCCTACATCAATAATATCCATCTAACTGTTGAAAATATTAAGACTAACAGCATTTCACCACGAATCTCAGAAAATTTTTCTCAGGCCTCAAAACAATTTCCTGAGCCTCAGGAAAGTTTTCTCAAGCCTCAAATAAATTTCCTCAAGCCCAGAAAATTTTTCTTAGGCCTCAAATAAATTTCCTCAAGCC
>JBBRUA010000513.1:0-2074 GCA_038248245.1 Pyrinomonadales bacterium
GCTAGCTGTTCTTTTCCGAAAAGTCCTG
This sequence comes from Pyrinomonadales bacterium, assembly GCA_038248245.1. Classification (GTDB taxonomy): domain Bacteria; phylum Acidobacteriota; class Blastocatellia; order Pyrinomonadales; family Pyrinomonadaceae; genus OLB17. The sequence continues at coordinate 29 of JBBRUA010000513.1, forward strand.
CATAAAATCGACCAGTGCTGTTACGCCTTCGCGGGGAAATGCGTTGTAGATCGAGGCCCGGACGCCACCGAGCGATCGGTGTCCGCGAAGCCCATCCAATCCTTGTGCGGCAGCTTCGGAACAGAATTTCGCGTCGAGTTCCTCGGATGGCAATCGAAACGTGACATTCATATCCGAGCGAACCTCGGGGGCCGCGTGTCCGGTAAAATAACCGTCACTCGCATCGATCGCTCTGTAAAGAACGGATGCCTTCTCGACATTGCGTTTTTGAAGTGCCGAGACGCCGCCTTCGCCCTTTAGCCAGTCGCACACTAGACCGATCATATAGATCGCCCATGTATTCGGCGTATTCACCATCGAGTCATTCTCCGCAACTGCCCGGTAATCAAGCATTGAATGCAAGCCCTTCGGGATCTTCTCGAGCATTTCGTCGCGGATAAATACGACCGCGACACCGCTCGGGCCGATATTTTTTTGAGCGCCGTTATAAACTACCGCGTATTTTTCCCAGTCGATCGGTTTGGAAAGAATATTCGAAGACATATCGCAAACGACGGGTATTCCGCCCCCGTCGATCTCATATTTGAACTCAACACCCTCGATCGTCTCGTTCGCCACGTAATGAATGTATCTGGCATCAGGGCTAAAATTAAGCTCTGCTTGTTCCGGAACGTCCTTGTAACCGCTATCGGCACTCGAGTATATGACATTTACGTTCCCGCATCGCTGGGCCTCGGTAAGAGCTTTGCGACCCCAAAAACCCGTTATCACGTAATCGGCTGTCTGATCCGCGGCGAGAAAATTGATCGGGATCATCGAAAATTGCAACGACGCTCCGCCCTGCAAAAATAATATTCGGAAATTATCCGGGACATTCAGTAGATCTCGCAATCCTTGCTGGGCACCGGCGAGGATCGCGTCGAACTGTTTCGAACGATGGCTGATCTCCATCACGCTCATTCCGATGCCGTTCAGAGACAGCATTTCGCTCTGGGCTCGCTCTAAGACCGGAAGCGGCATCGTCGCCGGCCCGGCACTGAAATTGTAGATTCTACTCGTCATTTGGATAATTCTCAGTCGTGCGGCCAAGATCACGGCATCGCTGAATAAAAAAGATAACATAAGGCCGAGACGATATGAATTTGTGCTAATGACAACAATTTACTGTGCATCGGCCTCGATGTTTCAAAAATATGGGCAGTTTGAGGTAGAATATTCGCATTCGCATCAAACTCTTTTTTTGCGTAGCGCATCATACAATTGCCTAAATTGGCGGTTTTCAAAATATCGGAGGAAGTTAATGTTTCGCAAATCTTATTTCTTATTCGCGTTGATTGTCGTCACCCTCACGGTTGGCAGTTCGACGGCCTTTGGCCAGTACGCCGCAACCAGTGGCCGCGTCGAAAGAGCCGATACCAAGGAGCCGATAGTCGGAGCCGTTATTGAGGTGTACCGAACTGATGTCAAGGCCGGCTTTCCGTCGACAAAGACTAACAAAAAAGGCGACTTCAGTTTCGCCGGGTTTATGCTCGGAGCAACGTATGTGCTGTCTGTCAGTGCCCCGAACTATGCCCCAACCTTTTACCCAAATGTTAAGGCGGGCCGGGAAAGACTGGTGATAACGCTGGACGCCGGTGACGGACGCAAATATACCGAGGAAGAGGTGCGGGCCGCAATTAAAAGCGGCGGCAAACCAGAAGCACCGGGATCGACGGGTGCGGCTACGAAAGCCGGCGGCGATACCGTGGAATTGACCGAAGAGGGAAAGAAAAAGAAAGCCGAATACGATGCTCAGGTCGCTGCGATCGAGGCCAAGAACAAGAAGGCGTTGAATATTAACGAGGTCGTTGGAAAGGCACTGAAGGACGGTAACGCTGCCTTTGACGCGAAGAATTTCGATCTGGCGATCGCCAAGTATGAAGAGGGAATCGAGGCCGACCCTGATTTCGTCGGCAGTGCACCAATTCTCTTAAACAATCGCGGTTCCGTTTTGAAAGATCGGGCTATCGATCTTTATAACAAAAACGCGAAATCAACCGATGCGAC
>JBBRUA010000514.1:0-2063 GCA_038248245.1 Pyrinomonadales bacterium
AGGGCGGCGGCGATGGTTACTCCGTAGAAGGCTTGGGTGTAGTCGCCGGCGTTTTGGTCGGCGAGGTAGCCGGTGATGCGGCCTCCGATGGCGGCGCCGATGATCTCGATCATGGTGATCGCACCGAGGATCTTGCCGATCTCGCGGCGGCCGAAGAAGTCGGCGGCGACGCGTTGGAGCAGCACGAACGTACCGCCATAGCCGAGCGCGAACGGAAGCAGAAAGAACAGCGAATTCCCTGCCGTTAAGCCCAAAAGGACGAGTGACGCCGCGAACATAAGCAGTGCGGTGAACATCATCATTCGCACGGCCGTGAATCTATCCGACAGATAACCCGCGATGAATTTGCCGCCGATACTAACCGCAAAAAGTGCAGATTGCGCAAACGCCGCCGTCTCTGCGGAAACGCCGATCTTTGGCGATTGAAGGTAAAGTATGAACTGCTGACTCGTCGCAAAGATCGGATAAAACACAAGCGCCGCACAGAGGCCGAAAACCCAGAACAATCTTGTCCGTACCGCTTCGGCGAGAGTCATTCCGTCGGGAACAGAAGAGATTTCATCTGATGCAGAAAGCGTTTGTGCCGGCTCAGAAACGAAAATTATGATCGCAGGAAGCAGCACGAGCCATACCAAAACGCTGACGCCGAGCAGAGCGTTTCGCCAGCCGTAATTTGCGATCAGCGGAGCGACGAGCAAAGAGATGACAGCTCCGCCGATGCTCGTGCCGGTCAAAACAATGCCGAGTGCGGTGCCGCGATTGGTTTGAAACCAGTTCGACACGAGCACGACGCACGGCATTACTCCGACGAATCCGAGTGACGCTCCCATGAGAAACCTCGCAAGATACACCGCCTCGACCGATGCCGCTTGCGAATGAAGCACGATCGCCCCGCCCAGCATCACACAACCTGTGATCATCAGCGTTTTCAGCTTAATCCGCGTCAAAATCCACCCGGCGAGCAACGAGAAAACGCCGGACATAAAAAATGTGATGTTCGCGGCGTTCGAGATAAACGTTTCGGCCCGCGATGCATCGACGGCGCCGAGCAACACGAACTCTTCGCGCATCGGTTTGTAAAACGGCGGCAACCCACCGATCGTCAGACCGTTACTGATAACCAGTGCAAGCGTCGCAACCGCGACGATCACCCAGCGATAGTTAGATTGGGGTTCTGTCATTAGATCGTGCGGACGGGTTAGTCATCATACCGCTCCTTAACCGGTGCCGTCGCGAGGAAATCGTCGGTGATTCGCGACGTGTATTGAGCAATGAGCTCGTCGATGCGAGTTTGAGTTTTCGACTGGAATATGATGCCGACGTGCTTTGGTTTGTTGACCTTGTACACGATCTCTTCGTCGGTGTAATGCGAAGTGTCGGGCTCGTCCACGTTCGCAAGCGCGAGCGTGATGCCTGCAAATTCCTTGCGCAACTTCGGCAGCTTGTATGGTTTAGCTTCTGTCGCGGTCTCGATCTTTGCCCATTCGCGCCACAGGTTGAAGTTGCACGCGTGCTCGAGAACATTGGCGATATATGCTCCGCCAACGCGGCACGCAACCTCAAGCAAGAAAAATTCACCCGTTTCCTCGCTTTGCAAGAACTCCGCGTGACTGACGCCGCGTTCGTATTTGAATGCCATCAAGAGAGCGCGGTTGAGAGTTTCGAGTTGTTTGCGTTCCTTTGAGTTGTAGGGGACGATCGACGACGTGAAAACGCCTCCGTAATGCGAGACTTTGAATGGCGTTGTGCCGTATTGGCTAACGCCGCACGCAATAACATTGCCGCCTTCGACGATCGAATCGATATGATAAACGCGCCCTTCGATGAACTGCTCGACCAGAAACTGCGACGGATGATCGCGCCAGTTGTTGCGACTGTCGAGGTCGTTCAAAACATTCCAAACGTCGTCGGGCGTCTCGCACTTGCGAATGCCGAACGCCGAAACCTCGCTCCGCGGCTTTATAATCCACGGTGCGGGGACTTCGTTGAGAAACTGCGTGATCTGTTCCGCGTTGAACGCACCTATAAAATCAGGGCACGGAATGCCTGCTTTGGACGCGATG
>JBBRUA010000515.1:0-2061 GCA_038248245.1 Pyrinomonadales bacterium
AAAGCAGATCGCCGCGATCGACGGCTACTCAATTCCGTTCTCCGCCCCGACATTTAACGAGTTCGTAGTCCGCGGGCCGCGTCCGGCCAGTGAAGTACTAGAACATGTTCGATCCAACGGCATCATCGGCGGACTTGCCCTTTCAAAATATTACACAGGGCACGACAATGATTTTATGGTTTGTGTGACTGAAACGAGTTCACGAGCACAGATCGACGCACTTGTAGAAATGATCGGCCGGTAAATATTCAATTGCTAAACATCAGTTTAAGTTCGGGATTATCAGAAAAATGAGCATTACAAGAGTTACACAGCACCCAAGTCAGAATGAATGTTTGATATTTGAGCGTTCGCAGACAGGACGGATCGGGTATCGGTTGCCGAAACTTGATGTTCCGGACGCCGTCATCGACGATATTTTACCGGCCGAACTTCGACGTACCGACGATCTGGAAGGCGTTCCAGAGGTGTCGGAGGTTGATGTCGTTCGGCATTTCACACGGATATCGACTTGGAACTACTCGATCGATCTCGGCATGTATCCGCTTGGTTCCTGCACGATGAAATACAATTCGCGCCTCAACGAAAAGGTCGCACGCATTCCCGGATTCGCCGGACTGCACCCGCTCGCCCCCGAGGCGGAGGTTCAGGGAGCGTTGGAATTGATCTATCATCTGCAGGAAGATCTTTGCGAGATCACCGGCCTGCCGGGAATTTCGCTCCAGCCCGCTGCCGGTGCTCAGGGCGAAATGACGGGAGTTATGCTGATCCGGGCATTCTTGGATCATCGAGACGGCGAGGAATCCAAAAATCGCCGGGTAATGCTCGTTCCCGACTCGGCTCATGGCACAAATCCGGCGTCTGCTGCGATGTCGGGCTTCACGGTGAAAACGGTTCGTTCGACCATTGAGGGATTGACCGACATGGATCACCTTCGCGAACTTTGCTCTGAAGGGGGCATTGCCGGGTTGATGCTCACCAATCCAAACACTTGCGGCATTTTCGAAAAAAATATTAGCGAGATCTGCTCAACTATCCACGAGGCAGGCGGCCTGGTTTATATGGATGGCGCGAACATGAATGCTCTCGTCGGCGTCGCACGTCCGGGCGACATGGGCGTGGATGTGATCCATCTCAACCTGCACAAAACATTTTCGACACCGCATGGCGGCGGCGGGCCGGGCTGTGGTCCGTGCTTATGCTCGGCGGATCTGGCTCCATTCCAGCCGACACCGCGAATCGAAAAAGACGGCGATAAATTCCGCCTCAATTACGATTACCCCGGAACGATCGGCCGCGTTAAAGCCTTTTACGGCAACTTCGGAATGATGGTTCGTGCTTTGGCATACATCTACACCCACGGTGCTGAAGGCCTCAAAGAAGCGACCGAAACCGCGGTTCTAAATGCGCGATACGTATCGCATGAGCTAGAAAAATCTTTCGACAAGCCGTTTGAGTCCGACTGCATGCACGAAGCGATCTTTTCACATAGAAATCAGTCGAAGAAGGGCGTCGTCACTCTCGACATCGCTAAACGCCTGATCGATTACGGGTTTCACCCGATGACCGTTTACTTCCCGCTCGTGGTCGAGGGCGCGATGCTCATCGAGCCCACCGAGTCCGTCGGCCGGGAGGATCTCGACGCCTTCGTCGCCGCCATGATCGACATCGACCGCGAAGCCCAGGAAACACCGCAGCTCGTCATCGACGCCCCGCACTCAACCCGCATCGGGAGACTTGATGAGGCGACTGCAGCAAGAAAGCCGGTGCTACGGTGGAGGGCCGAGGCTGAAACACTTACTCATTCAGCATAAAACGCTCATATCAGTCTTGAGGCATCGGATAAATTGCATGACTCCCAACTTATGAAGTGGTATCTCTTGACTTGAACCTCAGTATTGAGCCGTGATTGAATCCCGCGGCTCTTTTTATTAAATGTCCACTCGATCAGTATTTCACCGGATAGGTAAGATCGCTCGGCTGTCCATCATTGCCGTATGGGCTATGCTGCTCGTCGTCTGCCTGACTCTCTACTTGGTCTATCCAAACAAGTTTGCCCCT
>JBBRUA010000516.1:0-2054 GCA_038248245.1 Pyrinomonadales bacterium
AAGGGAACGGTCGATACGCTTCTCAAGCCTGAGAGCAAGAAAGCTCTGACCGGCATTCTGACCTATCACGTTGTGGCCGGCAAAATGGACGCAGCTGCGATCGCGAAGGGAATCGAAGAGGGCAAAGGTAAGTTCACAATGAAAACCGTCGCCGGCGGCACGCTGACCGCTACGCTGGAAGGCAAAGACGTCATCATCACCGACGAAAAGGGCGGCAAATCAAAGGTAACCATTGCTGACGTAATGCAGTCAAATGGAGTTATCCACGTCGTTGACAGCGTTTTAATGCCGAAATAGTCGGTGCTGTAAACAGCAAAAGAAAAAGTTCACCGTTGCCTAATAATAGGCAGCGGAAACAGAAAAGCCGCGAGTACTCTCCTGTCCTCGCGGCTTTTTCGTTGTTCGGAGTAAGGTTGTCGAAAGAGCATTACCTAAAGTTTTCTATAAGCAAGATATCACTCAGGTTCTATCGAACGATTTTTATTTACAATCAACTTTTCCCTAGGCACCGTTGCCACGGAACATGTTGCCCTATACCAAAAAACTGCTTATATCTTCAGAAGAAAGGTGCTTCTTTCAAAAAAACACTTCTTTCCATCTAAAGAACAAATCGCAATCGTGGTAAGATTTTAGGTGATGAAGCCGGATGTGTTGATCATCAGATTAGGGTTTATTTTGTTGCTTGCGCTGTGCGGGTATTTTCTGAATCCGTTTGCCAGGAGTAGCCATTTGGCGGAGTTAATTGGTGATAATATCCGGGCGAAACAGCTGATTTCGCTGATCTTCGGTGTGATCATCGCGATGATGATAATCGGATTTGAGATCCGGGCACGGAGGGCTTCGCTTAAGACTTTGATCGGGGCGGCAATTGGTTCGATCGGCGGCATTATCGGTGCTTATCTGATCGGGATGCTCATCAGCAGCCAAGACATCAACACCGTGCCAGGCGAACTCAAGACGTTTCTAACGCTCGCTCTCGCATTCTTTATGGGATACATCGGCCTGATGGTTGGTGCGGCGAAGGGCGATTATCTTGATCTGTCGGCTCTCGGCGGCATCTTTAGCGACAAGACGGCAAAACAGGACTACAAGATACTCGATACGTCGGTAATCATCGACGGACGTATTGCAGACGTCGCCGAAACGGGATTTCTTGGCGGAACGCTGATCATTCCGCACTTTATCCTCGCAGAGCTGCAGCAGGTTGCCGATTCGGCTGATTCCTCGAAACGGCAACGCGGCAGGCGCGGACTGGACATGCTCCAACGTTTAAGGAACAACAGCAATCTTGACATCCAATTGGTCGAAACCGACTTTCCGGCGGTCAAAGAGGTCGATCTTAAGCTTATCGAACTCGGCAAACAGCTGGATGCGGTGATCGTGACAAACGATTTTAATCTGAACAAGGTATCTGAGCTTCGCGGCGTTTCGGTTCTCAATATCAATGAACTTGCCAACGCCCTGAAGCCGGTCGTTTTGCCGGGTGAGGCGATGCGGGTCTTTCTGCTGAAGGAAGGCAAAGAATACAATCAGGGCGTTGCATATCTCGATGACGGCACGATGGTTGTGGTCGATAATGCCCGCCGGCTGATCGGTAAAACCGCCGATATCGCTGTCACAAGTGTCCTGCAAACGACGGCGGGCAAAATGATCTTTGGCCGTCTTTGGGAAGAGAAAGAGGAAAATGCGGAGAGCCATGTCGGCATTCACGATTCGCGCTCGATGGATTTTCGAAAAGGAACCCGTGACCTGAGGCAGAACACGATCATTGAAGAAATGGAATGAACGGAAGTCAGGGGTGAGTGGTAACCCTCTGCAATAATATGGAACAGGTAACTGACAACCGAAAACCGCAAACCCGCAACTGGCTATGAATACTGCGATCATCGTAGCTGCGGGAACGGGAACTCGATTCGGTTCCGGGCGTGCCAAACAGTTCCTCGACATCCTCGGCAAGCCGGTAATAATTCATACAATTGAGCGTTTTGAGAAATGCGGTGCGATCGATGAGATCGTCCTTGTTTTGTCTAACACCGGTCGCGAAGAGTTTGACG
>JBBRUA010000517.1:0-2053 GCA_038248245.1 Pyrinomonadales bacterium
GTCTAACTAAATGAAAATTGGCATTTTGATCTCAGGACGCGGGTCGAATATGGTGGCGATCGTGGATGCGGTCGCGAGCGGCGAGGTGCCTGATTCGTGCGTTTCGGTTGTTATTTGTGACAAGTCGCAAGCGGCGGGATTGGAAAAGGCTCGTGAACGCGGAATTGAAACGCTCGTTATCGAACGAAACGGCCGAACGCGTGAAGAGCACGATGCCGAGATCGTTAGCGAGCTAAAGCTTCGCGGTGTCGAACTCGTTTGCCTCGCGGGGTATATGCGCCTTTTGTCGCCGGATTTTGTGCGCTCGTTTCCTGACCGGATCGTGAATATTCACCCGAGCCTTTTGCCCGCGTATCCTGGCCTCGATGTTCACGAACGCGTGCTGGCCGCCGGTGAATCGGTCTCCGGCTGCACGGTTCATTTCGTCGACGAACTGCTCGATCACGGCGAAGTCATCCTGCAAAAAGAGGTCGCGGTGCTGCCCGAAGACACCGCCCAAACGCTCTCGACAAGAATCCTCGAACAGGAACATCCTCTGTACGTCGCGGCGTTAAAATTGATAGCGGGGAAATTGGAACAGGACGATTAACCACAGAGAGCACAGAGGTCACGGAGATTTAAGAGAAAGTGAAATGACCTCGAATGACCTTCGATCGAATTCCTACTCTGTGCTCTCTGTGCCCTCTGTGGTTAAACTCCTATTTTTTCTTCTCGCCGTGTGGGGTGATTGAGTGCTCGTTGTGAGATCTTGGCGGTTCGCAGATTTAGGACGAGTATTCCGTCGAGGTCGATCTCGGCATCGTGAAACTCCAGAGTGTCTTTAATGATCAGGTCACATTCCTTTAGCAAGCGATAGGCGGAGATCTTTTGACCGCCGTGGCGTCCGGACTTCATCTTCTGATACGCGTTTTTCAACTGCCTGATGGTTGGCTTGAGTCCGATCACATGGTTATTGGGATCGTAGAACAGCAGATACGCCGTCGGCGAACCCATCCGCTCATCGGCCGTACGGTTCATCACGATCGTCCCTTTGCTATTCATCGTCACGTACATCCCGGCCCACTGCGGCCGCTTATTGTCTTTTGGAATTTCTTTCCAGTCGCGTTTCATCTTTTAACTCCTTTTTGATTATTGTATCAAAATAGGATGTGTGTTGCATAGACAAAACAACAGTGGAATGTAACTTTATTGTATAAGCCGGACGGCGTCGTGATCAGATGATGCCCGCATTGGTGAACCGGGTAATCGCAAACGTTGATCAGATGTCTGTCCCGGAGTGATGGCGAGTGTCGTGAAAGTGGAAAAATCCAAAAAACGGTCAAAAAGCGGTCAAAAACGGTGCGTTTTTGGGCATATTTGGTGCTGTTTTTGGCCTAATTGGAGCCGTTTTTGGCGAAAAATCGACCAAATTTGCCGCTTTTTTAGGTCTTTTTTTACGAATTTCCGTCCACCTTCGACTCGAAATGCAGCGTTGTCATTCCGTTCCTGTCGTCGGTGAACTGCAGCATGTCCTCGCTGTGATCAGTGTCGAACTGGATGGCCACGCCGCGGATGTTTGTCAGTTCGTCAGTCATCGTCTCGTTCTGATCGTGCTTTTTGTACTTACGCGTCACCGTCACGGTGCCGCTGTCGATCGAGACGCTTTCGAAAACGCCTTCCCGTTCCTCTTCCTTATATCCGCCGTTAGGCCCGAATATCTCAAACCGTGCCCGGCGTCCACGGTTGCGCGTCGTAAATCCTGCCAAAAATGTCGCCCACTCCTGCGGCTCGATAGCGTTGATCGTCGTCATAATTAATTTCCCCCCAGTATCTGTCTCCAATTGTCGACCATACAGCCAACTAATAGCAAGAAACCGATCGAATGCGGAAGCCCGCACGGAGTAAGGGCGTATCCGACCCGAATGCGGAAGCCCGCCGGAGGTGACTTCCCGAATGCAGAAGCCCACACGAAGTAAGGGCGTATCCGACCCGAATGCAGAAGCCCGCACGGAGTAAGGGCGTATCCGACCCGAACGCAGAAGCCCGCACGGAGTAACGGCGTATCCGACCCGAA
>JBBRUA010000518.1:0-2048 GCA_038248245.1 Pyrinomonadales bacterium
ATTTAGATGCGGGTCTTTTTCTAGCTTCGGCAGGGGAAGATGGTGAATGGGATTTTTTTGGGTTTCTGGTTTCTCGTTTCTTTCTGATTTCTAGATTCTGATTTCTGATTTCTAAATCCTACTTCCAGCTTGACACGCTCTGTTATAATTGAATGTGAAAGTTGTTTCGACCGGTACGACGGATATTTGAAAAGCTATGCCCAATGGCGATTCAAAGAGCCTTCTAAAATGCGATCTCCGAAAAAGATCGGTGGTCTCATAGTTACGATATGCATGAACGCCGAACGTCGGTATGAAGCAAGAGGGGCATGCGATTCCGCTGTGACGCACGTCAAATATATTTTTTAGAAAAGCGTGGGACACGCCTATTTTTGGGCGTAAATCCATTATTTACAATAGTTACCTGTCCCATCACGTAGTGGGACACGTTGGGACAAGATTTTCACGAATTCCGATCAACTATTTTGGTTGCAACAGTTACACGCTCCGCACTAATTCTGCTGTCCCACACCGGACGTACAGTCAGAAGCTTTTTTCAAGGTCCGCGTAACACGATATAGTCATACAAACCGTCCTAATAGGAGATGTTGATAAATGAATAAGTTCTTTGGATTCCGCTCAGCCGCCATCGTAATGATCGCCGCAGCGGCTATTTTTATGATTACCAATAGCGTAGACAGTACGAGTGCTCTCGCATCAAATGCACCGGCGGCCAACCCTTTGCTCAAAAAATGGACGGGGCCGTACGGTGGAATACCTCCGTTCGATAAGGTTAAGATCGCCGATTTCAAGCCGGCTCTCGAAGTCGCAATGGCCGAAAATCTCGCCGAGATCGATAAGATCGCGAATAACACCGAGCCCGCGACCTTTGAGAATACGATCGTAGCTATGGAGAAAGCCGGACACACGCTTGATCGAGTTTCGACGATCTACGGCATTTGGTCGGGAAGCATGAGCAACGCGGAAGTACAGGCCGTCGAGACGGAAATGTCACCAAAGCTTGCCGCTTTCGGCGATAAGATCTCGCAGAACGCCGCCCTTTTCAAGCGGATCGAGACCGTCTACAACGCAGCATCAACTAAGAAGCTGACGGCTGAGCAACAGCGCCTCGCTTGGCTCAACTACACGAACTTTGTCCGCGCCGGTGCAAAACTTGGTTCCGAGCAAAAACAACGCCTGTCGGCGATAAACCAGGAACTTGCCGGCCTTTTCACCAAGTTCAGTCAAAATCTGCTCGCCGATGAAACAGGTCCGTATGTAAAGCTTGAAACGGAAGCAGACCTCGCAGGATTGTCAAAATCACTTCGCGAATCTGCCGCTCAGGCCGCTACCGCAAAGGGAGTTAAGGCAGTAGGCATAATCCGAAACACTCGATCCTCCGTCGATCCATTCCTGACATACTCTGACCGCCGCGATCTCCGCGAAAAGGTTTGGAAGATGTTCGTTAATCGCGGCGATAATGGCGACGCACATGACAACAACGCCGGTATCGCACAAACCCTGCGGCTTCGCGCCGAAAGGGCAAAACTACTAGGTTTCGCTACTCACGCCCATTGGCGTCTAGAACCCCAGATGGCGAAAACGCCTGAAAACGCAATGAAACTGATGGAAGGCGTTTGGCCCGCCGCAGTTGCTCGCGTTAAAGAAGAGGTAGCCGACATGCAGGCTCTCGCTAATAAAGAAGGAACGAAGAAAAAGATCGAGCCTTGGGATTATCGCTATTACATGGAAAAGGTTCGCAAAGAGCGATACGATCTCGACCAAAATGAGGTAAAACCATATCTCCAACTCGACAAGATCCGTGAAGCAATGTTTTGGGTCGCCGGCGAATTATTCGACTTCAGCTTCAAACAGGTTACGAACGTACCCGTTTACCAAGCGGACGTTACCGTTTACGAGGTGAAAAATAAAAAAACCGGTAAACATGTTGGCCTTTGGTATTTTGATCCCTACGCTCGCGACGGTAAACGGAGTGGTGCATGGATGAACGCCTATCGCAGTCAGGAACGTGTTGACGGCGATATTACGACGATCGTCTCCAACAATTC
>JBBRUA010000519.1:0-2012 GCA_038248245.1 Pyrinomonadales bacterium
CTTGAAGTTACTGCTTGAGCAATGCTTTTTCCCATTGGGGCATTCGCCGACTTGGGCCCATTCGTAGAATTCGTTGGTGTCGCCTTCGACGGCATAGTATATCTTTTTGATGGTGGCGAACTGTTTGAGCGTTTCTTCGATAGCGCCGAAGTATTGGCCGCTGCCGCAGCTGGTGGTTGCGGTGCCCATTTGCGTGAGCAGACGTTTGGTAAAATTGACGTAAGCGGCGCCGTTCTTGACCCTAATGCTTTTGAGAATGCCGTCAGTTTCGGCTGTCGGCATGCCGCTGTAGCCGTTCGCCTCTTCATCTTTGGTTGCACCTTTAAAGAGTTCGTCGAGAGCCGCACGAGCGATCGCTTTTGTTTTCGGGATCATTCGCGTCACCGGAAAAACCTTTTTGCAATCCTCCACGCCCGGATTTAGCTTTTCATTGTGAAAGTAAACCTTCACAGTCGTGGTTGATCCTTTCACCTGCCCAAAAACCGCCGTCGCCGACATAACAACCATTATCGATAAGAGTAATTCTTTCATCATAATTACTTGAACGGATATGCAGCCAAATTTTGCGAGTTAAGCCGGCTTCAGATGTGAAACGTCGGCAAGATCCTGCGGGCGACCGACTGCAGTTTTGTTTTTGACTAAGTTTTGGATATCTATAAAATCGATCTCCATGCCGCCAACGTCGATCGTTTCTCGTAGTGAATAACAATCGGCAAAGTCAACGCCTTCGCAGCTAGTTAGAATATCGATCCGTTGCGGAGGATAGCCAAGTTGGGTGAATTCTCCCTCAGTCAGAAAATCTTTTTCGATCAAACCGAGTGATCCAAACCCAAACTCACTCAGGACAGCGATAATTTTCCGTGCGTTCTCGCTACTTACTTCGACCCAGACATCGAGGTCTTTGGTATATCTCGGATGGCCATGAAAACCCACAGTATATCCACCAACCACCAAATAACGCACATTATGTCCGTTTAAAAGTGCGACAAACTCTCTGAAGTCGTTGTCCAGAACCATATTTCCAAGTGTTATATTCTTGTCGGATCACCTCGACGGCAGCCAGTCGTTCCTGAGGCGTCTTGCTCTGCCAATATTCAAAATCATTGCCCTGATCCTTGATCTTGCCACGCCGAACTGCTGTCTTGTCCATTTGAGATTTAATTGAACTCACAATGTAATTATACCAAGTTAAGCTCGCTTACGGTCAAAAACCCAGTGCTGTTTATTCCAACCTGTGTTTAATGATCTCGATCACATTCAACGATCGTAACTGTTTTGGTAATACTTTTTCCACACATTCCACATCCATCGTCAACAAAGGCTGTGACGCTATACGTTCCAGATTCAACTCCGGAAAGATCCCACTCTACTTTTGCACCAACTCCGATAATCTTCCCCGACGAAATCTTATACTTGTATAAAATCACGTCATTTTCAGCATCTGACGCTAAAACAGAAATTCCGACGAGCGAGGTCTGCTTTATACCTTTGCAGCCAACTTTCAGCACTAAATTTTCTATATTTAGCTCTGAAACGTTTGCTGGCTTATTTACCGCCGAGAAAGACTTCTGACCGATCCTAACTGTTTCCTTTAAACTGACATCAGCACAGCCAGCATTACTTACGGATATAGCAGTCACGTGCAACGGGACCGACGGAGGGAAAGTAAAATAACTTCCTGAATAACCTGGCGTACTTATCGGAGATCGTGTTCCGTCTTCCATTAAAATGGAATCCGCAGGCGTCAAAACCACAATTCTGTTTGACCTTTGCCCTGAAAGAATTGTCCCAACCGAAACCTCCCAGATGAACTCCCCCTGTAATCTTTCGAAGTACTCCGAAGTGATCTCAAATTCCACTTCTTCACCAGCTTTAACGCCGTCTAAATTAGCTGAAATCCTAGTGGATGGAGGTAAGCAATCCGGTGAGTTAGCCAGACCTGAGATTTGTGAATCTGTCTGCGCTCCAACCGTTAAAACACTTAGCAAACATAAGCCCGAAATGGCAATTAC
>JBBRUA010000520.1:0-2010 GCA_038248245.1 Pyrinomonadales bacterium
AAACTCGTGAGTTTCGGGTCGATTCATAATCGGGTATATTATCAGAGTCGAAGAGAATATTCCTCGACCAATATATATGAAATCGTTTTTGATTTTTTTTCTGACATTTCTTTGCCTAGTCACGCTTAACGTATTTGCCCAGGGCGGCAAGGCGGAGCCGAACCGGATCAGATTCGCCGCAGGAACGTCCTCCGCATCGGTCGCCGGGCTTCTACGGAACGGGCAGGAAATGGAATATGTCTTCGGTGCTAGCAAAGGACAGACCGTCACGATTTCAAACGCAACGAGCAGCCAGTTCGATTTTCGGGTGTTTAATGAGGAATACTTCGAGGAGGGAGATTTCGACAGTTCGCCAACGTATACCTTTGAGATACCCGAGACGGGCGATTACTTATTTACGGTAAGGAAGAAACAAACAGGAACGCGGTCTGCCCGTTTTTCAATGAAAATAAAAATCAAATAGCCTTCGAGCCGAACGCGAAGCCGAAACTAGGTAAATTTCTAGTGGATCGCGCTCAAATAGTGATAATCTTTACCTTTGGAGATAAAAATATGAAACGAGCTTCCCTGCTTCTGGGCGTAGCCTTTATAGCATTTATTGTTTTTTCGCAGACCGGTGCCCAGGCAATCAATGTTTCGTTTGCTCAGCGTTTCGCTCCGGCGGCGCCTATGGGCGATTCGGGCGATTACAGTTTTGACAAGGCTCACAGTGCGATCGGATTTAAGGTCAAGCACATGGGACTCGTCGACGTTATCGGATTTTTCCGCGACTTCACGGGAACGGTCAATTTTGATAAGAAAGATGTCACAAAATCGACGGTCGAGTTTACCGCTAAGGCGACCAGCGTCGACACCGGCGTCGCCGCACGGGATAAACACTTGCGGACGCCGGATTTTTTCGACGTTGAGAAGTTCACCGACATTACTTTTAAGAGCACCAAGGTGACGAAGAAAGGGAACGGCTACATGCTGACCGGCGATTTCACGATGAAGGGCGTGACGAAATCGATCACCTTTCCATTCGAGATCGCTGGCTGGTTGCCGGCAGATGATAAGAGCGGCGGCAAGATGGGCCTAACGGCGGAAACCACGATCAACCGTCGCGACTACGGCGTAAATTACGGAACCACTTTGCCAAGCGGAATTGCGGCTTTGTCGGACGATATCAAGATCTTTCTGCAGATCGAAGCCATTAAGAAAAAAGACGCTCCGAAAGCGGACTAAAGTTGAAAAGCTTAAAGAGGGAAAAAGTAGGAGTGATTGCGATTCCTACTTTTTCGCTTTTTTAACTTTTCCTATGTTCTTTTTTTTCCCGATCTCCGTAAATGCCACGTCGTAGATCGCGTAATCCTGCCATCCGTTGTAGTCGAAGTGCCACCATTCGTTGGAGTTGACCGTAAAACCTTCGGCCTCCATCAATTTGCGCAGCATGTCGCGGTTGGCTCGCTCCTCCTCGGTTCCACCTTTGTAGTCAGGCGAGGCCCGCTCGGTAAACTCATCGTAGGCCGATGGCATAGGTACGAGAAGGCCGGTCTTCCGATCATAAATTCCGATGTCGATCGCGCAGCCTCGATTGTGTTTTGAGCCTTTGGCCGGATCGGCAACGAACTGACGCTGATCCTCGCGAACGACTTCCCAGAATAACTTAGTGATCGTCCATGGCCGATATGCGTCGTAAACGACGATGCCGAGTTTTTGCTTTTTGAGTAATTTGTGAACGCGAACCAGTGCCTCGGCCGCCGGTCGCTGCAAAAAAGCCCGGGCCTCAGGATACACCGGTCGGCCGACGAAATTGTCGGCGGTCGCGTATTTGATGTCGAGCTTGATCGTTTTGCTTAGTTTTGTGAGTTCTATCAAATCGGCGTCTCGCTTATTCTGCTCTTTTGGCGGGGCCGTTTGACCGGAAAGCCAAGAAAATAGGATAAGGCAAAACGCCGATGCGGTAAACAATTTAGATATATTTCTTGGCATTGAATGAACTTATATCTAAAACATTGAATTTCGCAAACG
>JBBRUA010000521.1:0-1997 GCA_038248245.1 Pyrinomonadales bacterium
CCTTGCCATAACTAATTTTTAATCGCTATCATAATTCAAAACAATGAAAACGAATTGCAATATTGCAGGCCTGACCCCGATTTGGTTTTAGGCCCTTTATATTTGAGGAAGTATATAGTTCGTTCCGCGTGAGCGACCAGGCTTTTTCGAGTCGGGCAGATTGTGAAGAATGTTCGCGACAACAACGGCGATCATAAGATCGGACTGCCTCATTTATTTTTTAAAGGGCCGTGTCCTTATCTTCAACGTTAGTAAAAGCGATCAATGTCTTGAAAATAAGATCGTGGCTTTATCCTTTTTTCTTTTCGGGCCTCAGTTTATTGGCTGTTGCGAGTCTAGGCGTGACCTGAGCCGCGCGGAACTCTTGACCGGGCGTTGGCTCTTGAGCCGCCTTGGTCGCCGCCAACAGTTTCGAGTCGTTTAATAATTTTTGTGCCGCTTTGGCGGTCTTGCTTAGTCTCTTTTTTTCTTTTGGCATAAATTTCTCTTTAACGTCGGCGTTTCCAAACGTTTGGGTGGCGTTTCTGATGAACGCACGCGACCACGACTAACAGATCGTCTTTGACAACATAGAACAAGGAGTGAGGAAATCTATTCATCAACGCTCGTCGCAGATCGCGATGTACAACGGGATAAGCTAACGGATTTCGACCGATCAAACTCAACAAAGCCCGTAACTCAAAAAGAAAATCACCTCCCAGTCCGCCGCTTTCGTCCTCGTACCAGTGATAGGACTTTTCGATCTCCCTTTCTGCTTTCGGAAGAATGATCGGTTCAAATTTCATCTCGACTTGATCAAACGTGTCTCAAGATCTTCCCATTTAACTGCCGCCTTTGGATCTTTTTCGAAATCCTCTAATCGTCGATCAAGTTCTAACCTTAAATCATTAGAAATTGGTAGCTTCGACGAATCTGCCGCGATGCTATTCCAAATGTCGCCGACGATTTGAAGTCTGTCCGAAACGCTCAGTTCTAGTATCTCTTTAACCGAAGTATTCATCGTTATCTCTCCTACCCGATTATATCGCAATCCCATACTAACAATAAACAGTCAGATCCTAACGATCCAGCCGCCACCGACGACTTCTTCGGCGGTCTCAAGGTCGTAGAAAATTGTCGCTTGTCCCGGTGTGATAGCGCGTTGCGGTTCGTCGAAAACGATCCTTGCTCGCTCGTCCGGCAAGGCGTGGATCGTTGCGGCGGCCGGTTCGTGGCGGTAGCGAACCTTCACGAGCGCTCGAACGGGTTCGGTCGGCGTCTCGAATGCGACCCAGTTGACGCCCTTGGCAACGAACTCGAACGTGTCGAGTTCATCAGCCTCGCCGACAAGTATTTGGTTCTTGGCCCGCTCGATCTGCAGAACGTAAAGCGGCTTTTCGTTTGCGATCCCGAGCCCTCGTCGCTGGCCGATGGTGTATCGATGAATGCCAGTGTGTTTGCCCACGGTTTCACCGGCGGTATTTAAAATGTCGCCGCCGGTCGGCAATTCGTCGGTGCGTCCCTCGTGATCGAGGTATCGGTCAATAAATTCCGAATACTTCCCGTCCGGTACGAAGCAGATCTCCTGCGATTCTTTTTTCTCTGCGGTGTACAAATTAGCGTCGCGTGCGATATCGCGAACCTCGCTCTTAAGCATTTCGCCGAGTGGAAAATACGCACGCGACAGCTGGTCCTGCGTCAATTCCCAGAGAAAATAGCTCTGATCTTTCCAGTGGTTTCGTCCGCGGAAAAGGCGGTATCTGTTTGTAGCTTCGTCGTATTCGACGCGGGCAAAGTGCCCGGTCGCGACCTTGTCGCAGCCGAGGCTAAGCGCCATTTTGTCGAGCGAGGCAAATTTCAGGCGTGAGTTGCACGCAACGCACGGGATCGGAGTTTCGCCGTCAAGATAGCTTTGGACAAATGGCTCGACAACGGAAGTTTCGAATTCGCGTTCGAGATTGAGTACGTAAAATGGAAATCCTAATCCCTCAGCGACACGCCGGGCATCGTAAACGTCA
>JBBRUA010000522.1:0-1984 GCA_038248245.1 Pyrinomonadales bacterium
CTTATTTGCGTCTAATTGGCCAAAAAGAGATCGATTGGCAAGACCGTGCCCATTTTTTTAGCGTTTCGGCTAGGTTGATGCGTGAGATTCTGATCGACTATGCCCGCGCCAAAAACCGTCAGAAACGCGGGGGCGATTTTAAGACGCAGATCGCCCTTGATAGTGCGACCAGCTTTTCATCGACGCAGGAACTCGACGTGATTGCCGTTGATGAGGCTCTGACAAAGCTTGAAGAGTTGGACGAGCGGCAGGCACGTATCGTAGAAATGAAATTTTTCGGTGGGATGTCGATCGAAGAGATCAGCGAGGTTTTATCGGTCTCGCCAGCCACCGTCAAGCGGGAATGGTCGAGTGCAAAGCTTTTATTACATCGATGGCTCAAATCAAACAACTAAATGACCCCCGAAAGATGGCAAAAAGTTAAACTCATTCTGGAAGAAGCCATCGAGGCCGAACCTTCGGCCCGGACTTCCCTTTTGGATAAACATTGCGGAAGCGACGCCGATCTAAGGAACGAAGTCGAATCCCTGCTCGGCTTTGATGATTCGACCGGCGGAGGTTTAGAGCAAGATGCCTTTTCGACACTTTTCGGCGCCGATCTTCCCAAAATACCTCCCGGAACCAGTATCGGAAAGTACAATATAATCCGTGAGATCGGAACCGGCGGCATGGGTTCTGTTTTTCTTGCGGAACGCTCCGACGGTGATTTTGAACAGAAAGTTGCGATAAAAATCATCCGGCTTGGCCTTCAATCCGAAGATCTGCGGCGCCGGTTTGTCCGCGAACGCCAGATCCTCGCTTCACTCGAACATCCAAATATTGCACGCCTTATTGACGGCGGCACCACCGACGACGGAGCACCGTTTTTGGTAATGGAGTACATCGAAGGTACGCCGATGATCGAGTATGCCGACGCTAACGGCCTAAAACTCGAAGAGCGCCTCGACCTTTTTCGTGAAGTTTGCTCTGCGGTGACGTTCGCTCATCAAAAGCTCATCATCCATCGTGATCTGAAACCGTCCAACATTCTGATCACCACGGACGGCAAGGCGAAATTGCTTGATTTCGGTATCGCCAAGATCCTTAAAACTGAATTCAGCGATCAAACGCTGACGCAGGCGTTTGCATTCACGCCCGACTACGCCTCGCCGGAGCAGATCCGCGGCGAGGAACTCTCGACCGCTACCGACACTTATTCGCTCGGGATCATTCTATTTGAACTTTTGACCGGTAAACGTCCCTTTCGTTTTGCCGGTAAGAATATTGGTGATATTGTCCGCACCGCGACTCAGACCGAGCCACCGCTTCCCTCGACGATCTCGACGGACAAAGATGAAATTACCCTAGGAAAAAGGGCTTCTGACCCAAAACTTAAAGGCGATCTGGACAATATCATTCTGAAAGCCCTGAAGAAAGAACCATTACGGCGATATTCTTCCGTTGAGCAGTTCTCTGAAGACATACGTAGGCATTTGAAAGGCCTGCCCGTCCTGGCTCGGCAAGATACCCTGCGGTACAGAGCCGAAAAATTCACCCGGCGAAATCCATTGGTCGTCGGCACCGTCGCACTCGCGTTTATTATTTTGATCGGTGGGATTCTGACGACCACGTATCAGGCAAGACAGGCGAATGCACAACGCGAAAAGGCTGAGTTGAGACTTCGCGACGTTCGAGCTCTGGCTAATTCGTTTATGTTCGAGATAAACGAGGAGATTAAAAAAAGTCCGATCAGTGCTCGGGAACTGCTTGTACGGCGAGCCCTCGAATATCTCGACAAACTCGCCGCCGAATCTGCCGGAAACATCGAGCTCAAAAGCGAACTGGCCGCTGGTTACGAAAAGATCGGCGAGATCCAGTCCGAGATATTTCAGCCTAACACCGGCAAGACCGCCGAGGCGTTGGCCAGTCATCAGAAAGCACTGAAATTACGCGAGGAAGTATTCGCCGCCGAACCAACGCCGATGCGGGCAGCCGATATCTCGAA
>JBBRUA010000523.1:0-1971 GCA_038248245.1 Pyrinomonadales bacterium
CACATTTTTCAGTTCGAACTCCTGATCCAAATTGTAGTACGCCTCGTACGGTTGGTTGTCGAGAATGACATGGATGTGGTTACCCATCTTAGTTTCCATATCCATATGTGGTTTATAGCCTTTGAGGTCGCCGGAGATCTCAAGTTTTACCTTTACGGTCGAAGTTGCAATAGCGGCGTTCGCTTTCGGCTCTACAATTTTCAAAGTCGGTGCCGCTGTGTCCTGCTCGCCGCGGGCGGCCATTAGGTCCTTTATTTTCTGCGGACGCTCGACGATCGAAAGCGTTTGTACCGCCGGCGTAGTCGCGGCGTTCGTATTATTTGCCGGAGCATTATTAGTAGTCGCCGCACCGCCGCACGCTCCCAATAAAACTACCGACGAAAGCAAAACCGATAAATTGAGATTGTTAAATTTCATATATCCTCCTTGATCTAAACAAGCCAAACTAACTCAACACACTCGCCAGGGCCTTTTCCCCGCACTCGGCGTATCCAAAGACTGCCGAAAAATTTGCTATCAAACGTTCCTCGACCTCGTTCATATCGATCTCGCGTCCGAGGATCTTGTCCATTGACGCGACTGGTTCGCCCTCGCAAGCGATGATCCAATTATAATAACTGAGATCAGTGTTCACATTCAGTGCAAAACCGTGGGTCGTGACCCAGCGTTTTATATGCACGCCGATCGCTGCGACCTTTCCTTCGACCGTATGAACGCCGGTCAGGCCTTCGATGCGAAAGGCGTCGATGCCGAAATCCATCATGGTCAGAACAAGGACTTCTTCTAGATCGCGGACGTATTTATGAACATCTTCGCGATCCGGCGAAAGGCTGATGATCGGATAACCGACGATCTGGCCGATGCCGTGATAGGTCACTTTGCCGCCGCGATTGCTCTCAAAAACGTCAATTCCCAGCTTTTGCAAATTCTCTGCGGTCGCCAGAATGCCTGTTTCCTTCGAACGCCGTCCGATCGTAAAGGTATGCGGGTGCTCGAGCAAAAGCAAATAATCCTGTCCACGGCGGGCGATCACGTCCGTCTCGATTTCTTTTTGCAGATCGAGAGATTTTGCGTAGCCAACGCGACCGAGCCTTCGAACTTCTAACAACCGCTGATGCATTACTGTTATAGTATGATGTTTCGGAGCAATTTAACAGGAAAATAGATTATGACAAAGACACAATTTGGAGCGTTAACCGCCATCTCGATAGCGCTTTTCGCCGGGGCGGCGACCGCGCAAAAGAAGACGCCGAAGCGGCCCGTGAAAAAGCCCCCAGCAACCAAACCTCTGGTTGCACCTCTAGAAGTGCGTACTGCACGCGAAAAGGTGGAAGTTCAGCGGGACAATGTCATCGGATTTGCGGACAAATTGGGGCCGATCGCTCAGAGCATTGAGATACTCGACGCGTCAGTGGCGGCGAAAAGATTGTCCAGGGACGGGATCGCCAAAAATGAGATAACGAAACAGAAATTCATCGCGATCCTCCGAAACATCCGTGACGAACTATCAGTTCTCGAATCCGAGTTTCGGACGAAACCTTTACTGAAAAAATATCTGCTCAATGTCGAAGGCGTAACGGATATGGCAACTACCGCCGAAGACCTCGCTATCGCCGGCAAATTTGTCGCATCAAAAGATCCGTTGCGAGAAATAACCAAAAAACTCACCGACGCATTGGCAGTGATACCGAGGTAGGTGCACCAAACGAAAAACAGTAAAAAGGCGAAACCTGGAGTTGATACTCCTGGTTTCGCCTTTTAATTATGTGGCGTTTTTAACCGTTTGCTCAGGGCTTTTTAAGTGTCGAGACAGTCGGCTTTTCCGGGTCGCAGATCTCGACCTTTTCTTTTTCGGCAACGGCGGGCTTGGCGTCGGCTGACGGCAAGCCGAGTTTTGCGCGGATGAACTTCTCGCCTTCGGCCTCTATCATTTCGCCGTTGATCACGGACGTCTTTTTTGTCAGCACATCG
>JBBRUA010000524.1:0-1952 GCA_038248245.1 Pyrinomonadales bacterium
GTTCTCGAGGGACGCGACATCGGCAGCGTCGTTTTTCCAAAGGCCGACGTTAAATTCTTTCTGACCGCTAAGCCCGAAGCTCGTGCTCGCCGTCGTCACACCGAGGATCAAGGCAAAGGCCGCGTCACTACCTACGAACAAACGCTCGCCGAAATAAACGAACGCGACGAACGCGACGTTTCCCGCGAAGATTCACCGCTGACCATCTCAGAGGACGCCATCGTCATCGACACCAGCGAACTCGACCTCAGCGAGGTATTCGAACAAATGATCGCGAAGATCGACGCTCACAAGCCGGAGTAGTGGATCATCTTGAAACTATCTTGCGTCAAATTCTAGTTCTTCTTTGCGTTCTCTGCGGCTTTGCGTGAAATCATTTAACGCAAAGCCGCTAAGACCGCAAAGGAAGAAAAGTAAGTGAAGCAGGGTGTCGGTTGAAGCTCGATAATTAAGGCTGGCCAATTACCAATTGCCGCAAAAAGTTGACTTCGAAGTTCTCAGTCGCTAATATACTCGTTGCTCGTTTGTATGCTCCCGTAGCTCAGTTGGATAGAGCAACGGCCTTCTAAGCCGTAGGTCGCACGTTCGAGCCGTGCCGGGGGTACCATTTAGTTTTGTAATTCGGATCGCTGATCTGAAGTTTACATGGCGGCTATAGTTCAGTTGGTTAGAACGCCTGATTGTGGTTCAGGAGGTCGTGGGTTCGAGCCCCACTAGCCGCCCCATTAAGTTCCCCTCCACCAAACACCTTCCAAAAAGCTTCTATTTCCGCGCGAATTGAAATATAGTTCTTGTATTATCTTATCGGTTGCGATCCACTTTTATGAGCAATATATACCGTAATGTAACTCGTTTTTTTGCTTTGACGGCCTGCGTTCTTAGCTTGTCGTTTTCGCTGATCGCGCAGAATGCGGCGGGGAAAAATTGGGTGGACGGCGAGCTACTCGTAAAATTCAAGGGCGATCCGAATTCTGAACGTGCCAAAGCCGCTAATCGTGCGGCCGGTTCGAATGTTATCGAAACGCTCGGCGATCTGGGCTGGCAACGGGTGCGGACAGAATCGGGATTGCAGGTCGATAACGCGATCGCACGCTACAAGAAGTTGCCGGAGGTTGAATACGTTCAGCCGAATTTTTATTATCACCTGCTTGCAACGCCTAACGATCCGCAGTTCACCGCGGCAGGGATGTATGGGCTGACAAAGATCTCGGCTCCGGCGGCATGGGACCTTTCGACCGGTAGTTCGGCAGTGGTCGTCGCCGACATCGACACCGGTCTTCGAACGACACACGAAGACATTATTCCGAATTTGTGGATAAATGCGGGAGAGATCGCGGGGAACGGCGTTGACGACGATAACAACGGGTTTGTCGACGATGTGAATGGTGTCGATTTCTTTTTCAACGATTCGAATCCAGCCGACGAGCACGGCCACGGCACACATACCGCCGGAACCATCGGTGCCGCCGGCAACAATCTATTAGGCGTCGCGGGCGTGAACTGGGCGGTCAAGATAATGCCCATCAAGATCTATAACAGCACTGGTTTTGGAACGACCTCAGCGATGCTCGTCAACGCGTATAATTATATCCGGATGATGAAACTCCGCGGGGTAAATATCCGCGTCACAAATAATTCCTACGGCGGTTGTGACGAGGCCTGCGGTTACGACCAGGCCACAAAAGACGGGATCGACTCGATGGGTGATGTCGGCATTCTGAATGTATTTGCCGCGGGGAACGACGCGCGGAACACCGACACACTTCCGGCATATCCCGCGAGTTATACTTCGCCGAGCATTGTTTCGGTCGCGAATTCAAACCAGTCTGATACGCGAAACGGCAGTTCCAACGTCGGATTAGTCACGGTCGATCTGGCGGCACCGGGCAGTTCGATACTGAGCACGACCTTTGGTTCTAATTCGACCTATGGACCGATGAGCGGAACCTCGA
>JBBRUA010000525.1:0-1943 GCA_038248245.1 Pyrinomonadales bacterium
AATGGTTGTACAACCCTCCGCGTGCAAAAAACTCTATCCGCGGCCCGTGGACCAGATGACCGACGACGCTGTTGCCATTCCAAAACTTTCGTGTATCGTCATCAAGCTTTGGCTCAATATACTTTTTGTAATTTGCTAGGTTGCCTTTATGCCTGCCTTCACCAAAAAGCCGGAAAAAAGATTCGTGATCAGGCAGGTGTCGAAGGGCTGTGACCTTAAGCCGAAGAAGATAAATGTGGTAGCGATTGAGATCGACGGCCGTGACCGTGTCCGGCCCAGCGACTAGATAGTTAAGCGCGTTGCAGCCGCCGGACGAGATCGTCAATACACGGGATCCTTCGCTTAGTTCGAGCGCCGCAAGATCTACTCTCGGATCTTCCCAGATCTGGTTGTAGACGAATGCGTCAAAATAGAATGCAAAAAGCCGCTGCATTATAGTTTGCGAGCGAGTTGAGTTTTTGGTGATGACCGCCTCGAGTACGTGTTGTCCTGTCGCCATAAGTTTAGTTTCACTTTGCGCTCGTTTCATCACGTACAAGTGACAAAATAATTAAATTTGGGTTAACTCGCGAAGTTTTCCTTTGTAAGACGTTCGGCGCGATGATGTGATAAATTTGAAATATGACAGGAAACGAGATCAGGACGCGATTTCTAGAGTATTTTGAGCGAAACGGGCACAAGATCGTGCACTCTTCGCCACTGCTGCCGGCGAATGACCCGACGCTGTTATTTACGAACGCGGGGATGAACCAGTTTAAGGACGTCTTTCTCGGCGACGAAAAACGCGATTATAAACGTGCTGTTAGCTCCCAAAAATGTATACGCGCGGGCGGCAAACACAACGACCTCGACGAGGTCGGCAAAACTGCCCGTCACCACACATTCTTCGAAATGCTCGGTAATTTTTCGTTTGGCGATTATTTCAAAAAAGAGGCGATCGAATTTGCATGGGATTTTTTAGTCAACGAACTCAAGCTCGACGAAAAACGGCTGTGGTTTTCGGTATTTGAAGGCGACGACGAGGTTGGACCCGACAACGAAGCGCGGGCAATCTGGGAATCCGTCGGAGCAAAACCCGATCGCATCCTGGGCTACGGGCGCAAAGATAATTTCTGGCAAATGGGCGACACCGGACCGTGCGGCCCGTGCTCCGAGATCCATTATTACATGGGCGACGAACCCGACAACCCTGAACTCAACCATCCGAAATGGGTGAATGGCGAAGGCGACACGACGATGGAAATTTGGAATCTCGTCTTCATGCAGTACAACCGAACAAAAGAGGCCGACGGCACATTTAAGCTAACGTCACTCCCCGCTCCCTCCGTAGACACAGGGATGGGTCTCGAACGCATTACCGCCGTCATGCAGCACGTCAAAACAAATTACGACACCGATCTGATCCGCCCGATCGTCGAATTCGCCGCTGGATTAGGAACACGATCCGGCGAAACTCGGGCGCCCTCGCCTGCAAACAGTAGCTTGGAAAATGCCCGACACGATTAAAATTCTGCTGATCGAAAGCCACACGCTCACGCGGCTCGGGATTCGTGCCGTACTTTCTAAGACAGATGACATTATTCTTACGGGCGAAGCAAATAATGCGTCAGACGGATTGCGGTTATTTGTCGAATTAAATCCGGATGTAACGATACTCGGCCTTCGTTTTCCTGATTCATGCACGATCGGTGATCTGGATAATTACTTTGTAGATACACCAAAAGCAAAGATCATTGTCCTTGCCGAACACGCCGGTGATGCAGAGATAAAACGGGCCTTGAAAAAAGGTGCGTTAGGCTATTTCTGCAAAGACATAGAACCCGACGAACTCATAAAAGCCATCCGAGTCGTGAATGCCGGACGCAAATATATCCCCGCAGACATCGCCGGTATCCTGAGCGAACACGTCGGGCAGGAAGAGCTAACCGTTGCAGAGACGAACG
>JBBRUA010000526.1:0-1936 GCA_038248245.1 Pyrinomonadales bacterium
AAACGATTCTCGTTCACGACGCCGAGCCAGGTTGTGACGGTCAATGACAACGTGGTCGATCTCAATTTCGTCGCGATGCCGCAGGAGTAGGGAGCGAAGGTTGGAACGGTTAGTAGATTGTAGGCGGGAGGTGGAATGTCAAATTCTACCTCCCGCCTTCTAGCGTCTGGATGGAGAAAACTTTAAGATGTAAGCGTTGATCACAGTTCAGGTTTTCGGCTAAGAATTTTTTATTTCTGAAAGCCGGAACTGAGATCTGAAATTTAGAATCTAAAATCTGAAATCTGACTACTGACTACTGACTTCTGAATTCTAACTTCTGTCTTCTAATTCCTATGTCCATTTACGAGAATCTTTCGCCGATCGATCTGACTGAGGTCAAGACGTACGAACTGGCTTCGCGGCCGAGTAAGGTGACTGTGGCGGATTTTGGGGTGGCGGTCGGGGCGGAGGATTCGCTGCGGGAGTTTCTGGGGAAATTGCCGGATGTTTTGGCGGTGAAATCTTTGCGCGAAGTGGCTGCGGCTATTCGGCGGGCGAAGGATCTTGGCAAACCAGTGATCTGGGGAATCGGCGGACACGTCGTGAAAACAGGGCTTGCACCCATAATAATCGATCTTATGCGTCGCGGATATGTTTCGGCGATTGCGGCGAATGGATCGATATTGGTGCATGATACTGAGATCGCACTCGTCGGATTTACGAGCGAGGACGTTGATGCGACGCTCGGAAGCGGCGATTTCGGTGCGGCACGCGAGACAGGCGAAACACTTAACGCGGCGGCCAAGCGTGGTCACGCTGACGGGATCGGGCTTGGCGAAGCGATGGGCAGGGAAGTCACCTTGCTGTCGCCCGCGAATGGCGATAAATCGCTGCTTTGTGCGGCTTACGAGGCCAAAATTCCGTTCACGGCTCACCTCACGATCGGTGCGGACATCGGGCATTTTCACGCTTCTTGCGACGGAGCGGATTTAGGAGCGACTTCGCATACGGATTTCAAACTATTCTGCTCGCTTGTACGCGAAATGAATGGCGGCGGCGTTTATCTTAATTACGGTTCGGCAGTCACGATGCCCGAGATCTTTTTGAAGGCCGTCACGGTCGTTCGCAATCTTGGTCACGAACTTAACGACATAACGACCGCGAACTTCGATTTCCTTCAACAATACCGCCCGCTAACAAACGTTGTCCGCCGCCCGACCGCGAACGGTGCCGGACGCGGGTATTCGATAACCGGGCATCACGAACTCACGCTTCCATTACTGGCGGCTCAGATAATTTGCGGTGCCGAATAAAACTAAGATATGAGACCTCACATTATGCAGTTGATCCTGACTATATTCATAACAATGTCTTTCACTATTCTAGCGGCCGGTCAGGTCGCATATTCGGAGGATCAGTTCAGGGTCTACGATTCAAAAGGAAACCCGGCGACGATCGAACAGATCATAAAAGCGATCGGTGAAAACGAAGCGGTATTTCTTGGCGAACAGCATGATGATGCGGTCGGTCACGCGATCCAATTTGAGATATTTAAGCGTGTGATTGTTGAGTATGGCTCCAAACGCCGCGTTGGGCTGACGCTGGAAATGTTTGAGAGCGATGTGCAGACGGTTCTCGACGAATACTTGGCGGGGCAGATCAGCGAGTCACATTTTATGTCCAGCTCGCGGCCGTGGGGAAATTATAAGACCGATTATCGTCCGCTCGTAGAACTTGCAAAGGAAAAAAAGCTCGCCGTGATCGCGGCAAACGCTCCGCGCAGATATGTAAATATGGTTTCCCGCGGCGGACGTGAAACGCTCTACGGCCTTTCCAAAACTGCGAAAAAGTGGCTGCCTCCGCTTCCGTTCGCGGATCCTTCGCCAGCGTATTCTGCAAAATTTAAGGCTCTAATGGGTCCGAGCCCTGAAGCCCAAATGGGAATCGACAAGAT
>JBBRUA010000527.1:0-1923 GCA_038248245.1 Pyrinomonadales bacterium
ATCGCCGCATGTGCCGAGGCACTCGAACAGCGCAGTGAGGAAGGTGCGTTCGACGATTCTGACGCGGCCGACGACCTCAAGGAATATCTAGGACTGATCAAGGACGAAGCTTTTCGCTGCAAATCTATTACTACCGGCCTGCTCGATTTCAGCCGGGTTCGCTCGGGCGAGCGAGCGCCGATAGATATAGGCGAGATCGTCAGATCCTCTGCGAATCTGATAACGCACCAAAAACGCGGCGACCGGATAACGATCAATCTTGATATCGCCGCCGATCTGCCGCTTGTGACCGCGGACGGCGGCCACATTCAACAGGCAGTGATCGCTCTCGCGACGAATGCAGTTGATGCGATGCCTGACGGCGGTGAACTTACTTTCAGCGTTTTTTCGCAATCGAACCGCCTCGTGATCGAGGTACGCGATAACGGGATCGGCATCCCGCCTGAGAATATGTCCAAGATCTACGAGCCGTTCTTTACGACCAAAGAGGTTGGAAAAGGCACCGGCCTGGGGCTCGCCGTCTGCTACGGCATCGTCTCCGAAAATGGCGGTCGCATCGCGGTTCGCTCGAATGTCGGCGTCGGCACGACCTTCAGCATTTTCCTTCCAATTCCACGCTAATCTTCAAAACCCTCCGCTTCCTTCGAAAACAAATGGCAAACCTATTAGTAGTTGACGACGAAAAAAACCTGCGAACCGTTATCCAGAAAGAGATGAGCCGGCAGGGCCATGACGTTCAGTGTGCCGACGATGGCGAAATGGCCTGGGAAATGATGGAGGAGCGGGATTATGACATTCTGCTGTGCGACATAAATATGCCTCGGCTAGACGGCCTCGGATTGCTGCGCAGAACCCGCGAAAAATGCCAAAATCCGCCTGAAGTGATAATGCTCACCGGACAGGCAACCGTGGAATCGGCGATCGAGGCGATGAAACTCGGTGCCTACGACTACCTGACAAAACCGTACCGTATCGCCGAGCTCTCGGCACTTGTCACACAGGCGAACGAGAAACAGCGTCTAAAGGTCGATAACCAACGCCTGCGGGCACATATCGCCCGCACAAACCATTCGCTGCCCGAGATCGTTGCTGAATCTTCGCAGATGAAGGAAGCTTTGCGATTGGTTTCGCGAGTTGCCCCGTCCGACACATCGGTGATGATCACCGGTGAATCGGGGGTCGGTAAAGAATTGATCGCTCAGGCGATACACCGCTTGAGCCCCCGCAGCGACAAGCCGTTCATCGATCTTAACTGTGCCGCTCTACAGGAAAATCTGCTCGAGAGCGAGCTTTTCGGCCACGAAGCGGGAGCCTTTTCGGGTGCGAGGGCACGCAAGCTCGGCCTATTTGAGATAGCCGATGGCGGGACCTTGTTTCTCGACGAAGTGATGGAAATGCCGATGCCTTTGCAATCGAAACTTTTGCGGGCACTTGAGACGCGTTCGTTCTTTCGCGTCGGCGGCGTGAAGAAGGTCGAGGTTGACGTTCGACTAATAGCGGCCACTAACCGCGATAAGGATGTCGCCGTCAACGAAGGTACTTTTCGTGCCGATCTGATGTACCGCATCAACAGCTTCGAAATAAATATACCGCCGCTTCGCGAACGCCGCGAGGATATCGAGCCGCTCGCACGTCACCTTTTGCACAAACTGGCCGGACACAACGAGCCAGAGCTGTCGCCGCCCGCGATCGAGGCCTTGAACGCCTTTGACTGGAGCGGTAATGTTCGCCAGCTCCGCAACTGTCTCGAACGCGCCATTCTGCTCTCGGACAACAACATGATCACTCCTCGCGAACTCCCGCCGGAGATCGCGTATCGCACCGACAAAACCAGTGTTTCGGTCAGCTACAACGCTCCGCAGTCGAACGGCGTCAGCTCATTCCAAAACGCCTCGCCGACAAACCTCCGCGACTCAGAGCGCC
>JBBRUA010000528.1:0-1912 GCA_038248245.1 Pyrinomonadales bacterium
CGTGAAGGCCAGATCTGGATCAAACGCGTCGTCGCCGAAATGGGCGGCAAAGACGCGATAGTTGTAGCGGATGACGCCGATCTCGATGCGGCAGCAAGCGGTGCAGTTGCGGCGGCATTTGGGTTTCAGGGACAGAAATGTTCTGCCTGTTCGCGTTTGATCGTCGATGAGAAAGTTCATGACGAATTGATGCTAAAAGTTGTCGAGTTGACCAGAATGCTGAAGGTTGGACAACCGACCGATCTTTCGACAAATGTTGCGGCGGTGATAAATAAGCGATCATTCGATAAAACGCTGGGCTATATCGAAAAAGGCATCGCTGAGGGCGGAGAGGTTTTGACAGGCGGGAAGGGCGATGATTCGGAAGGTTTTTATATCGAACCGACCGTCATCGATAACGTTTCTCCGGGAGCAACGATCGAACAGGAAGAGATATTCGCTCCGGTTCTGGCGGTGATCAAGGCGAGAGATTTCGATCATGCGATCGAAATTGCGAATGATACTGAATTCGGGCTAACCGGAGCGGTTTTTTCTGCATCACAAGAACGTCTCGAACAGGCACGGCGCGATTTTCACGTCGGCAACCTTTATTTGAACCGTAAATGTACGGGTGCACTCGTCGGCGTTCATCCATTCGGCGGCTTCAATATGAGCGGAACGGACTCGAAAGCCGGAGGACGCGAATATCTGTTACAGTTCATGCAGGGAAAATCCGTAGCTCAAAAAGTGTAGTTTCTGGTTACATCACATAACTTATTTTGCGTAAGAAAGCCTTATGAAAACGAATCGAGTCAACCCTCTCGTATTTTTGACATTAAGTCTGTTTATTTTGGCGTCGTCGTCATTCGCACAAAAGCCGAAGCCGGTCGCGAATTCGTCGAAACCGATAATTTTTGCCGTTCTCAATGACGGTAAAACGCTGGAACCTTTGGCGAATGTGAATAAAGGTAAGCTGTCCGAGCCCGTCGATGGTGCCGATGATCAGAATGTCGTCGTTGCGTTCAACAAGTTAAATTATAAACCTGGAACGGTTTACCGCCTTGTGTTCGGCGGCACGAATGGCGGGTCGACGACGGTTAAGAGTTCGGATGCGACCGCCGAGTGCTCCCGTAATATGGGCACCGTCGTTTCGAAGCCGGCGAAGACTCCGTTAAAAGGATTCGTCATGGCTCTTGCGACGAATATCCCGATCACCAACAAAGCTGCTGCTTATCGCCGGAAACCAACCGCGGACGAAAAAAGTGAGATCGATGCGTTGGTCAAAAAAGAATTCGTCAAGCAGAAACTAACCCCGACCACCCTTAAGTATCACAATTTGACCGCGCTCGACGTCGATAACGATGGCAAAGCCGAATTCGTGGGAACGTACTGGGTCGACATCGACAAATTGACGCGAGGAATGCTGTTTTTCATCGCCGACAAGGGTTCGAGCGCCAAATACTCTCTAAATTTCAGCGATTATCGAACCATCGATCAGGCAAGCACGATGAGCGGTGAGATTTCGGCAGTTGATGGCGGTGTGTACCACGAACTCCTCCTGGACGTTCTCGACTATGACAACGACGCCGTCGGCGAGATATTCACTTACGTGCAGTCTTTCGAAGGTTCAGGCTTTAGTGCATACAAACGCAACGGCGGAAAGTGGACGCGCGTTTACGAGGGTTCAAACTATCACTGCGGATATTAAATAAATGTGACGGCCGAGATCGACCTTTTTTTCTTTGACGGTTCGAAGTGTTAAGTTCGTAAAAAGACTTAACACTTTTTCTTTTGATATATGTATAAATTTTTACAAAGGTCATCGGCATTGATCATCGCCGCGTGCATGATCGCTCCGACACTTGCATTGTCGGGTCAAACCTCGTTTCCCATTAAACGTGAGGAAACCGTCGACACGTGGCGGAGCGCCGGC
>JBBRUA010000529.1:0-1910 GCA_038248245.1 Pyrinomonadales bacterium
CGCCAAATAACACCCGAAGAAGACGCGTCTGCATAACACGCCGCAGACGATGATTAACTAAATCCTCCTCAGTGCGCCGCTCCCGCATGAGTTTTTATTTTCCTCCTCTTCTTCTAAATCTTCCTCGATCTCTTCGCGGACGCTGCCGACCTCGATGTTAAATTCACCCTCCGCCTGAGCCAATGGATCCGCGTTTATGACGCCCGCCAAAGCCTCGATCTCGCCGATTATCACCTGTCCGGCTCCGGAGATTCTATCGAATAATCCTTTTTTGTCTTCACTTTCTGTCATTTTATTGTTCCTCTGGCTTTATCTTAGTCAATTTACGCAGGAGATTAAACTCGCTGCCGTCTTATCCGTTGGCCGCAAAATCGATAAAGCCAGTTCGCGGATCGGCTGAGACGAGGCGAACGTTAACTTTTTCGCCCACCTGCAACCCGCGTTCGCCCTGCTCTATTCGCCCATCAACCGGCGGACGCAAGATTCTCGCGAACGTCCCGCTAGCGGTAACGCCCGTCACGATAGCATCGAAACGTTCACCGACATGCCGCTGCATCACGCTCGCCGCCACCACCTTTCGCATCTTTCGCTCTACCTTTCTCGCGGCTCTCTCTTGGTCATTGCAATGCTGGGCTATCGATTCTAACTCGTCGTCGGTATAAGGTGTCGGTTGGTCCGAGATAACCGCTTTGACCAAACGCTGCACGACAATATCGGTAAAACGCCTGTTCGGTGCAGTCGAGTGTGCGTAGTCGCGTACGGCGAGACCAAAATGGCCGCCCGTGTCTTCACCCGGACGCTCGACGACGTATTCGCCGCTGCCGATCAGTTTGATTATCGAGAGCGACAGGTCGGGGAAATGTTCCGGATCGGCCTTTCGACGCTTCTCAAGGAATGCGGCGAGTGCCGGTTGATCCGCGATCTCAGGCAGGCTCTCGCCGAATTCCGACGCGATCCGACGAATACCGTCCCAACGCTGCGGCTCTTTTACAACCCGCCGAAGCGAGACCGACCCATTCGCCTCTAAAAACTCCGCCATCTCGACATTGGCGGCAACCATAAAGTTCTCGATCAGCTTTCGTGCCGAGTTCGGGTTCACGGAGACCAAGCCTTTAACCTCACCATCCTCAACAACCGCCGAAGATTCAATTGATTCGAACTCCAAAGCTCCTTTCGTCCGCCGATACGCCTGCAGACGTTTTGCCGCTTCCCGTTGAAGCTCGATCTGTTGTTTCAGCTCGGGGTGACGCAGCAGTTCCTCGGGCATTGAGCCGTTCTCATCGAGCCATTCGCCGATCTCTTCGTAGGAAAACTTCGCGTGATTGTGAACTAAAGCTCGAAAGAACGTGCTCTCGGGTACATCTCCATTTTCCCGGATCGTCATGTCGGTGACGATCGCGAGGCGGTCAACACCTTCGTTGAGCGATGTCGCGTCAGTGGAAAGTTCCTCGGGGAGCATCGGAAAGATCTTGGTCTCGGTATAAACCGTGACAGTATTTTGCTTGGCATGATCGTCGATCGGCGAGCCTTTCGCTACCAACGCATCCACATCTGCGACGCCAACCAGCACCCGAATGTCGCCGTTCGGCAACCGCTCAGCCCACTCAACCTGATCAAGATCCCGAGAGCTTTTGTTATCGATCGACGACCATAATAGTTGCCTCAGGTCTTGAACCGACGCGTTCGGGCCCGGCTCGCCTTTTTTGCTGATCTGATTCAACTGATCAAAGACCGCCGCGGAAAACTCCGGCTCGAATCCATTCTCAAGCATCGTCCGATGTGCCCGTTCCGTTATCCAATTACTGTTTTGATGTTCGCTCATCTTTTTCTCGTCCGATTCACTCGCCTTTTTCCCAACCGATACTACTTTGTTTGTATATCTTCTGCTCCGCTGGGACGAAAGCGCTTTC
>JBBRUA010000530.1:0-1904 GCA_038248245.1 Pyrinomonadales bacterium
CAAATTCGATCTTTTGTTCAAATGACGGCACCGGGATCGCCCCGACGAAATAGTTCATCGCCGCGTCCTTAAAAACGCCGGTCGGCTGACCCGAAGTTTCGCGAACGATCAGTCCGCCATCAACATCTTTAGTATCCTTGGTGACGCTCGCCAGCTTCATCGCGAGACTGTTCGCAAGAGCCATGTGCCCGTCGAGACGATCTATAAACACTGGATTATCAGGCGTGACCGCATCGATCATCGCGGCCGTCGGTAAATTATTCGGCGTCCAGTTTTCGTGATCCCACTTACCGCCGAGGATCCAGCGGCCCTTTGGCAATTTCGCGGCGAAATCCTTTATCCGGCGGACAAATTCCTCCGGTGTCTTCGCATCACGCAGGTCGACAGACGATAGCTGCGATCCCGTCTCCATAAAATGAACGTGAGCGTCGTTAAAGCCCGGGATGATCGTCTTGCCCAGCGCATCGATGATGCGCGTGTTCGGCCCGATCAACGGCTTTGTATCGGCATCCGAGCCGATCGCGATGATCTTCCCGTTCAGGACAGCAATCGAACGCGCAACCGTCCGGTTCGCATCCATTGTGCGGATGTTTGCGTTTGTTACGACGAGATCGGCGGATGCTCGCTGGGCGAACATTGCCGCGGGCAAAACAAAAACGGTTAATGCGAGAGCAAAGAAATGAGCGATCTTTTTCATAGTGAAAACAGTCAAAGAAATGTATTCTTGGATTTCACGAGTATAACAATGAACCAGAAGTATATCCATATCCTCGGCCTCATTCTGATGATCGCGGGTTTTGCGTTTATTAGCTTTCTATACTGGGCCGAGCCGCGGACACTGGCGGAGGTCACGACGAAAGGTCAGGTCGTTATTGGTACCTATGAGATAAACAAAACTGATTTTGATGCGGGGCTCGCGAGCTTTCGCCGTGACGAGTTTCCGGCAGCCCGGATCGCATTCGAGCGGGCCGATCCGGAAAAACGGGATGCGGACACGCAGTTCTACGCAGCGTACAGTTATTACCGGCAAGGCTGGGGCCGCGTTTCGAATGATGATGACCTGTTCAAAAAAGGTTTGACTGCCTCAGAACGACTAATGTCGATAAACTCAAATTACCGCACAACGGACGCAAATCTTATAATAAAAACGGCCTCCGAGCTAAAAAATGAGTTCGACGAAGGCTTAAAAATAACGCCTTCAGATTTTAACCCGATGAAGCTGATCCGCGAGCGAAAATAAGCTACCGATGCATTCCTCCGAATACATGACCAGAGATGAAGAAATAATTGAGATCGAAATTGCTGGAGACGAATCGATCGTCGTGGACGTCGTTCGGCCGCTCCCGGCGAAACGGCATACTAAAGCCAAAAACCAAAAGGCGACGCTCGTCTATATTCTGCTGCCGTTGATCTTCCTTGCGGTTACGCTGCTCGGAGGCCTCCGTCTGGGGGCGACGGACAATGCATTTATTTTTCTCAAACCGGCACTCGTATGCCTTGTTTTCGCCGCCGTTCTACTTCTACTTTTCTTTCGCTCCGGCCTCCTGCGACTCGACGGTTGGTTCTTCGAAGACGGTTCGCTGCTTCAAAACGCCGCGAATGGCGGAGTTTTGCTGACCCTTTTCGCGGCGTCAGCTCAGATCTTTAACTCGCTGCTGCCCGAGCAGGGCTTGACGTTTTGGGTAGTCGGATTTTGTTTTTTCTGGACGCTTTGGAACAACCTGTTCGCCGATTTCGACACGAAAAAGCTTTTGCGAAGCCTCGGCGCATTGTTTGGTATGGCGTTCGTCGTTAAGTATCTTGTGCTGGCGAATCTGACGGCTACGCAAAGTGGAAGCTGGCTACAGCGGATCTTCGAAAATCCGGGAAAGGAAGCATTTACTTGGCTGCTCGACCTGCCGCAA
>JBBRUA010000531.1:0-1902 GCA_038248245.1 Pyrinomonadales bacterium
AAGGCTACTTCGCCAGTCACTGCCCGGCTCTTTATTCTACTTGTCTTAACTTTGCGTGCTTTGCGTCTTTGCGTGAAACTTTTTTTAAGAGTGTCGTGATATTCAACAAATAGAGGAATTATGAAAGCAACATGGAACGGCTCAACCATCGCCGAAAGCAATGAAACTATAGTCGTCGAGGGCAACCACTATTTCCCTGCCGATTCAATTAACAAAGAATATTTCAAATCGACCGAGACACACACCGTTTGCAGTTGGAAAGGCACGGCCAGCTATTATGACGTGGTCGTGAACGGCGAAACCAACAATGACGCCGCCTGGTACTACAAAGACGCCAAGGAACGCGCCAAAAACATCGACGGCTACGTGGCCTTCTGGAAAGGCGTTGTAGTCGAATAAGAGATTTTCACAGATCGATACAGGTCACGAAAGTTCTTATCTGTGTTTATCCGTGTCGATCTGTGAAAAATAAATGTCCTACTCGCTAGAAACATTAGAATATGCGACGCTCCTCGAGCTCGTCAGTCGCCACGCCCAGACGCCGATGGGCATCGGGCTCTTTGCCGATCTTCGTCCGCTCGGCAGTCGCCGCGACCTCGACGAGGCTCTGACTGCGATCACGGAAACGATCCTTCTCAACGAAGAAAAACAGGTTTCGTGGTCATTCAGCGGCCTCGACGATCCGTCTAACGCAGTCGCGATCCTCAAGATAATTAACGCCACGCTCGAACCGAATCTGCTTCTCGAGATCTCGCGTGTTTGTAATCAAGCCCTTTTTGCTCGCTCGTCTATCCAACCGGAAAAGGAGTTTGCACCCGTACTCTGGCAAAAAGTCGAAGAGATCCCGCCGACTTTGCTCGCGGTTATGGAGCGGATAAACAAAAAACTGCTCCCCGGCGGCGAGATCGACGATTCGGCATCACCGGAACTCGCAAAGATCCGTCGCGAGATCAGCGGACAGCGTTCGCGACTGACAAAATCTCTCGAATCCGCGATGCGTGCTGCCGGGAACGCGATCCAAGACCAGATCGTCACCCAGAGAAACGACCGTTTTGTAATACCGGTAAAATCGGATTTCCGCGGTAAGATCGCTGGCGTCGCTCACGGATTCTCATCGTCCGGCTCGACCGTTTTCGTTGAACCGCTCGACGCCATCGAGGCCAACAACGAACTCCAAAATCTCAAGGGCAAAGAGGAACGCGAGATCGCCCGCATATTATTCGCCCTGACCGAGGAACTCCGTGAACAGCTTCCAGCAGTAGAAATGGCAGTTGATGCCGTCGCCGAACTCGATTTCATCAAAGCCAAGGTCGAATTCGCGCGGAAATTCCGCGCCGTCGTTCCTCAGATCACTGACGACGAAACGCTTGAATTGACCGATGCCCGTCATCCCTTGCTCGAGGAGAATCTAAAACAGCTGTCAGCTAACAGCTATCAGCTGACAGCTGTACTCGAAAAAGACGCTTTGCCTTTAGACCCAAAGCCTGATCGCGAGATAATCCCATCAACCTTCACACTCTCGCGCCGGAATGCGGTCATGATCATCTCCGTAGCCAACGCCGTCGTAATTACTGTCGTTCTGAAAACGGCAGGTCTGCTTAGCCTGATGGCGATCTCCGGCCTTCCAGTGCCTGCGAAAAACGCCCGTATCCCGTTTTACCGCTCGATCCTCGCCGACATTGGCGATCATCAATCGCTCTCGGCGAATCTCTCGACATTCTCGTCGCACATGTCAAATATCGCCGAAATGATGCGTGAATCCGTTACGCCCTCGCTCGTCCTGTTAGACGAAGCCGGCACAGGAACCGACCCCGAAGAAGGCTCGGCCTTAGGCGTTGCGATCGTCGATCATTTTCGGCAAAACGGTGCTCAGGTCATCGCCTCGACCCATTATCGCGGGCT
>JBBRUA010000532.1:0-1883 GCA_038248245.1 Pyrinomonadales bacterium
AGTGAGCCCGTTGCCGCACCTACGCAAAAAACGGATGCGTCGGTCATTACAACAGCAGGCAATGGCCGGTTAATTGTTTCACCGATCGCCGCCCGAATGGCGGCGGAACATGGCGTGGATCTGAAAGCGATCTCCGGGTCAGGGCCTAACGGTCGAATAATCAAGCGGGACATCGAGGCCGCAATGGAAGAGGTCTCATCGACTCCCGAATCGCAGCCACGACCTCAGTTTGTTGCTTCGACGCAGGTCGGTTCATCCGCGTATCGCGAAGAGAATACCTCAAAGATGCGGCAGATCATCGCGAGCCGTTTGGGCGAATCCATTGGCCCGATCCCGACGTTCTATCTTACGGTCGAGATCGAGATGGACAACGCTCTCGAACTCAGAAAACTGATCAACGCCAGCGTCAGCGAACAGGAAAAGATCAGCCTCAACGACATCGTCGTCAAGGTTGCCGCGATGTCGCTCATCAAACATCCGTTCGCCAACTCGTCCTATCAGGATAAAACCATCCGCTTCTACGAACAGGCCGACATCGGCGTCGCCGTGGCGATCGACGAAGGTTTGATCACGCCGGTAATTCGAGGTGCGAATCTCAAAGGCTTTCTTGAGATCTCCGCGGAGATCAAAGATCTGGCAGCAAAGGCAAAGGCGAAAAAGCTCCTGCCGGAAGAATACACCGGTGCGACTTTCTCGATCTCAAACCTCGGTATGTTCGGCATTAAGGAGTTCACCGCGATCATCAATCCGCCCGAGGCAGGCATTCTCGCCGTCGGCGGAGCCGCCCCGACGCCCGTCGTCCGCGATGGCCAGATCGTCGTCCGCAACATAATGCACGTCACCATGTCCTGCGACCACCGCGTCATCGACGGCTCCACCGGCGCCAAAGTCCTCCAAACCTTCAAGCAAATGCTAGAAAACCCGGGAATGATGCTGGCGTAATGATGGCTGGCCACATAGTTTGACCTATGAGGAATTTATTTTTAGCCTTTTCGTTGCTGGCATTGGCTTCTTGTTCTACAACATCGCAGATGCAAAGTCAGAGTGTTAGTCCCACGCCTTCTGGGTCGCCCGTTGTGAGTTTTACAAAAACGTCAACTCCTTCAACCGAAAATTTAATTGATGCGTTAGTTAATGCGCCGGAACTCGTAACGTATGGAGAAGACGGAGCACACGACGCGACGGTTTTAGCACTGTATTTGCAAAATGGTGACGAAGTTGTTCCGCCTAAAAAAGGAGTCCGAGATATTGTTGCCTTAAAAGGTAAGGCAATTCCGCTTTTAATTGCATGTTTAGACGATACACGCCCGACTTCTGCAATATTTATCGGCGGCTACGTTTCGGGAAAACCCTATCCTAGAGTTCCAGTCGGTCACGTTTGTCTCGATATCTTGATTAATATTTCCAAAAATCTAGATGACAATGATAAGAATTGTCCAAGAGGCGAAAGCGAATTAGGTGCGTGTATAAAAGACGGTTTTTACTTTCGTCCCGACGATTACACAAACCTAGGACAAGAACGACCAATTGTCAGAATTGTAAAAGCCAATTGGTTAAAGGCGTATAGAAATGGACGAGTAAAGTATGACTATGTCGTGACGTGGAAATAAGGATGCGCCAAACAAATCAATGTACGTGACGGCGAAACGGGTGTGTCGCCTGATAAGCGGAAAAGCCGTGCTTTTCTGCCACACCTACCTACCATTTGTGTCGCGGAGCGACGGTGTGACTGTAGCCGTGGGTTTTTACCCACGGTAGGCGTAGCGGATCGTTCCCGTCGCGTTAGCGACGACTGATGCGGGCGATTCATTCAATTGCCGCTGACGCGGCAGTGGCATTTTTATTCATGTTCCGTGGGTAGAAACCCACGGCAAAATGCATTC
>JBBRUA010000533.1:0-1880 GCA_038248245.1 Pyrinomonadales bacterium
AGACGTCATCGACGAGACCATCGCCCTCTTTCCCGATTCGCCCTACGTGCACATTGGCGGCGACGAGGTACTGAAAGATCACTGGAAGGAATCTGCCTTCGTGCAGGAATTAAAGAAACGTGAAAATCTGAAAGATGAGCACGAGGTGCAGTCATATTTTGTCCGCCGCATCGAAAAACATATCAACAAACGAGGCAAGAAGATGATCGGCTGGGACGAAATCCTCGAGGGCGGCCTCGCGCCGAATGCGACCGTTATGTCTTGGCGAGGTATGAAGGGCGGCATCGAGGCGGCCAAATCGAAACACAACGTGATAATGACGCCGACTGATTTCGCCTATTTTGACTACGGCCAGGGCGATCCGGCCCATGAGCCGCTGAATATCGGCGGTTATCTGTCGCTCGAAAAAGTTTACAGCTTTGATCCCGTCCCAAAGGAACTCACTCCCGACGAAGCCAAATACATCATCGGCGGTCAGGCCAATATCTGGACCGAATACCTCGAAACGCCCGCCGCCGTCGAGTACATGGCATTCCCGCGAATGCTCGCCCTGTCCGAGTCCGTCTGGTCGCGGGCCGAGGACAAGGATTTTGCCGATTTCAACCGCCGTCTCGCTGCTCATCTGCCGCGGCTCGATACGCAAGATGTCAATTACCGCATACCGGAGCCCGCGGGACTCACGAATGTACTGGTCACGGAGGACAACGGCAACGCCACGATAACGCTCACTCCGGCCGTTGGGACAAAGGTTTATTATAGCCTTGACGGTTCGGCGCCGACGAAAGAATCGGCCCTATATCAGAAGCCGCTCAGCCTTACGTTAAAACGAGATGAGAAGGTCGAACTAAAAACCATCGTCGTGAATGGCCGCGGCCGGCAGAGCGTTGTTTATGCGGCCACCCTCATCCAGGGCGAAATGCGACCGAGTGTCGAGCTCGCGGAAAAAAAACCGGGCGTGCTCTACGAATTCCTCGTTCCCAATCCTGACGGCAGCGGCGAACACTTTATCACGAAGGGCGAAACGCGTTCTATCTTCCTGACTCAATTTGCCGAAAAGTTTGATCTCAAAAAACCATTCCAGATCAGCTACGATG
Source organism: Pyrinomonadales bacterium (assembly GCA_038248245.1). Lineage (GTDB taxonomy): Bacteria > Acidobacteriota > Blastocatellia > Pyrinomonadales > Pyrinomonadaceae > OLB17. The sequence continues at coordinate 1,095 of JBBRUA010000533.1, forward strand.
GCTATCTCAACGCCCCAACGGACGGCATTTACGAAGTACGCGTGGACTCGACTTGGGACACGACGATCGTGCTCGGACGCCGCGCGATACTCGACAACGTCGGCACGCAAGAGAGAACGCTCAAATCCACCGTCATCCCGCTCAAGGCCGGGTGGCACAAGGTCAGCCTCCGCTACGGCCATCGCGGCGGCGAAGCCCACTTCCGCGTCCGCTACGGCATCAAAGGACAAGGCCTCAGGCAGATCGGCGGCGGCGAACTCGTGCACTAAAAAAAGAGTGATTTTTCGTTGCGTTAATGATACACTATTGCATCACGGGATTGTACATCATAGCTTAAAATGCTGAACGATCACGGTTGCGAAAAAATGGTTTTAGGTAGAATTGAAAGCCGCAGGCCGAGGCCCATTATCGGCACGAGCGAGGCGTGAAATTTTTTCTCGTGTCCCAGATGATATGAATGGAATGATAACTACATATTCGACGTAACCGTATTATGTACAATAGTTACGATATTTGTTAGACAATGTCTTACTTTTTTTCCAAAAATGGTGGGACACGACGTAAAAATCGCCGTAACTCCATTAAAAATCGTGAGTTACGTGTCCCACCATCCGGTGGGACAACCGTGGGACAAACGTGGGACACACCAATGGTCAAATCGTCGCCGCAGCGGATCGATCGCAAGCGCGAAGATCGAAAGTCAATTTCTGAGAAAAGAAACATGTATATCTCTACCTATCTACGTGCCTGCGGTTTAGCTCTCCTGCTTGCTGCCTATTGCTTACC
>JBBRUA010000534.1:0-1878 GCA_038248245.1 Pyrinomonadales bacterium
GATTTGGTACTCGCGGCGGGATTCGAACCTGCGACCTCTTCCTTCGGAGGGAAGCACTCTATCCATTTGAGCTACGCGAGCATTTTTCGCGGGCGGTAGATTATCGTTACCAATTAACGGGGTACAAACGAAATGTGCTTGATCCGGATCGGCTCCACCGGACGTTCACCTTCTTTGGGTTGAACACCGGATATCGTTCGGACATTGTTCATTCCATCGATTATTTTACCAAAGATGGTGTACCGATTGTCGAAACCCTCTTCACGTTTTAGTGTAATAAAGAACTGAGAATTGGCTGAGTTATTGTCAGCTCCCCGAGCTGCCCCGACGATCCCGGTCTCATATTTAATATCCGAAAATTCGGCTTCCACGTTCGGTTTGGTCGACTTTCCCTGGCCGTCATTGGAGGGATCAGCATCTTTTGAATTTGGATCACCGCTTTGAATCACTGATTCATTGATGCGGTGGAATGTGACACCATCGTAGACGCCCTCTTTTGCAAGTTCTTTGAACCTTGCGACTGCCTTGGGAGCAATATTTGAGTACAATTCCATCTTTATCGTTCCGTATGCTGCCGCATTTTCCATTTCAATCACAGCGACCTCAGGATCGGCGATCGGAGCGACGCCTTTTTTAACTTCAGCATTACCGGGCTTAACGTTCGCCGTCTTGCTGTCGCCGCAGGACACGGCGAAGGCTGATGCAATAAAAAGAAAAATAATTAATGGCTTTTTCATAGTAATAAATTCCTAGACGATCGTTTCGCTATCCAAAATTATCGTAACGGGCCCGTCGTTCACGATCTCAACATCCATGTGAGCACCGAATCGTCCGGTCTCGACGTTCGGCAGTTTCTCACTCGCTTTTGTCACGAAATGTTCGAAGATCGGCCGAGCGGCTTCTCCGGGCATCGCGTCTACAAACGAAGGCCGTCGCCCGCGACGCGTGTCGCCGTAAAGCGTAAACTGAGAAACCGCTAAAAGACCACCATCGACGTCAATCAGTGAAAGATTCATCTTACCGTCACGATCGTCAAAAATCCGTAAACTGACGATCTTATCCACGAGATAATCAGCGTCACGTTGACCGTCGGCGTGGGCGATCCCGACCAAAACGAGTAAACCTCGCCCGACCTTACCTACGATCTCGCCGTCAACCGAAACATGTGCTCGCGAAACGCGTTGGACAACGGCTCTCATTAATACAACGTGAAAAAGTTAAAAATCGGAAAGGGAAAAAGTGAGATCGAAAACAATACGGATCGAGTTCTTTCTTACCGTTCTCCCTTACCAATTTTCACGACATCCTATCTTAATCCTCGATATAAACCTTGTTCATCACAACCGGCTCATTCGGCTTATCGTTCTGATTACGGGCGACTGCGGCGATTGCGTCGACCACTTCCTGACCTTCGATCAGTTTGCCGAATTTTGTGTAGCTTGGCGGCAGAGGATAGTCGATGTGCATAATGAAAAACTGCGAGCCGTTGGTGTTCGGGCCTGAGTTTGCCATCGCGACGGTGCCTTTGTCGTAAATACCGGCATAAAGCTCTGAACTCTTGTCGATTTCATCGTCGAATTTTCCACCCCAGGCCGATTCGCCGCCGTAGCCTTCGCCTAGCGGATCGCCGCCTTGGATCATGAAATTCGGGATCACACGATGAAATATAACGCCGTCGTAGTAATTCTTTCCAGCCAAAGTGCGGAAGTTTTCGGTTGTTTTCGGAGCGTCTGACTCTAAAAGCTCAAATTTTATCGTTCCTTTGCTTGTTTCTAAAACTGCTGTTCTGTTTGCCACTAAATATTCTCCTAATTGTTTGTTTGTAAAACTTCTTCTATTTTAGCAATTTCCTGCTCTATCAATCCAATAGCATCTAAC
>JBBRUA010000535.1:0-1873 GCA_038248245.1 Pyrinomonadales bacterium
CCCGTAGCCTTCGCCAAGCGGATCGCCGCCTTGGATCATGAAATTCGGGATCACACGATGAAATATAACGCCGTCGTAGTAATTCTTTTCGGCTAGAGTGCGAAAATTCTCAGTTGTTTTCGGAGCATCTGACTCTAAAAGCTCAAATTTGATCGTTCCTTTGCTTGTTTCTAAAACTGCGGTTCTGTTTGCCACTAAATATTCTCCTGATCGTCTGTTTGTAAATTCTTTCGCTATTTTAGCAATTTCTTGCTCCATCAATCCAATAGCATCTAACTTTTGGCCAAGGGTCTTCTGTTTGGTCGGCTCATGACGTTATGGGTTAAGATAAATTTTTCAATCGCGGTGGCGACACCAGCTTCGTCATTGGTCGATGTTGTGTGAAAATCATGGCGATCGAGCAGTTCTTGGGCAGCATTTCCCATCACGACAGGCGTTCCGGCGTATTCGAGCATTTCAAGGTCGTTAAAATTGTCGCCGATGCACATTACATTCTCAGCGGTCAGGCCATTTAGCTCGGCTAGGCGCGAAACGCCGTGGCCTTTGGACGCGTCCGGCGGCAGAACGTCGAGCAACGTAAAATCGAGCATTGGGTAGATCGTGGCGAGAATTGTCACGTTTCCTTTGAACTCATCGTTTAGCGTTTTCTCGAGCTCTAGCATCGATATGCACCCGCCCGAGAATGAGATGTGAACTATCTGGTGACCGTGAAGAATGTCTTCAAGTCTCGAAACATGTTCAACGCCGGTACGCCCGATCTCGTCGCCGTGCAAACCTTCGGACCAGCGAAGGTATTTTTTCAGGGCGATATTATCTTCAGAAATGCGATCATAAAGCAGCGTCCCGCGACCGTTCGGATCGATGCTCACGAGAGCGTCCCCGCCAAGTTCCTTTCCGACACGCACCACTTCCAGACTCGTATCCGTATTTAGAATGGAACAGTGGACCGTCTCTTCGGAATCGGCGTATTTCAGCAAACCGCCGTTGTGCGTGATCAGTGGAGCATTTAACCCAAGATCGATCCCAACCGGTTGAGCATCCCGAAACCGCCGCCCGGTCGCGATCGTAACCAGAACGCCAGCGTCCTCAGCTGCACGAATTGCCTCGCGGTTCGCCTGCGGAACTTCACCTTTGGAATTTAATGTTGTGCCGTCGAGGTCGAGCGCTAAGAGTTTGATCATTGATTTCCTTCATTCGAGCGCTTTTCTATTCTTTCCTTCTCCAACCATTCCTGATACTTCGCCTTGCCTTTTTCAAACTCAGCAGCAGAAGCGTAAAACCAATGTGAGCCATCATTTAGCTCGACATTTCTAACATAGAATATATAGTCGTTTGGCGTCGGAAATAGTGCGGCCTTGATGGAACTTTCGGTGACGGATGAGATCGGGCCGGGCGGGATGCCGGTTTTGGTTCGGGTGTTGTAGGGTGAATCGACCTCGAGATCGCTTTTGTGAATGGTTCCGTCCCAGCGGCCCATCATTTTTGCAATGTAGACGTTGGTCTGGTCGATACCTAGCGGAATGTTTCTACCGAGGCGATTATTGATGATCCCGGCAACTACCGGACGCTCGGCTTCGACTCCAGTTTCCGTCTCTATCAGGGAAGCAATGGTTACGATCTCGTGAGGCGTGCGGCCGATTGACCGTGCGGCGGCGGTCCATTCGGGTTTCCAGAACTTACGAAACTGATCGACCATCGCCTTGATCGCATCAGCGGGTTTTGTCTCGCGGGGTAGATTGTAGGTGCTCGGGTACATATAGCCCTCGAGATTCTTGGCGGTCGGTGAGATGTCGCGGATCAGGGAGACGTCATCCATCATCGCGAGGATCGTTTTGTCGTCGAGAGCAGGCGTTTGCGGGAATTTCTCAGCCAG
>JBBRUA010000536.1:0-1864 GCA_038248245.1 Pyrinomonadales bacterium
GACGATGCACGTTCTACAACTTGGCCCACATCCGCCGCCGGAGGGCGGCGTGAGCCGGAACATGCTTTCGATACGCGACGAATTACTGCGTGAGGGCAATGAGTGCACGATCATTGCGACCACAAATGGCGAGGCCGCTGCTGGCGAAAGAAACGTCCTTCGGCCGCGTTCGGTGTTCGCCCTTTTGAAACTGATTTCGACGCTACGTTATGACGTGCTGCACCTACATGTCGGCGGTGAAGTGACGCCCAGAGTGATCAGCCTTGCGGCGGCGTGCTCGTTCTTCGGCCGGCGGCGGTGTGTATTGACGCTTCATTCCGGTGGTTTTCCGGATTCGAAAGAAGGCCGTTCGGCAAAGCCAACTTCCATCTACGGCCGGATATTTCGTCGATTTTCGCGAATAATTGCTGTCAACGAAAAGATCGCCGACGTCTTTCGCCGCTACGGGGTCGTGGGTGAAAAGGTCTCCGTTATCCTGCCGTTTTCGGTTCAACGACCGGATGAGAACGTGGTCATCCCGTCTTCGATCGCCGAATTTTATGTTTCGCATTCGCCAATTCTATTGGCAGTCGGCGGTCTGGAAAAAGACTACGATCCGCTCTTTCAGATCTCTGTGATGAAGGAAGTGTTAGCCGAATTTCCAAATGCCGGACTCGTAATGGTCGGCACTGGATCGATGCGTGGCGAGGTCGAACGCATGGCCGCAGACAGCGGTTACAAGGACAACATATTGATAACGGGCAATGTCGAACACGCCGTTACGTTAAGGTTGATAGAAGATGCGGATATTCTATTACGAACAACGCTTTTCGACGGCGACGCCATCGCGGTGCGCGAAGCCCTTTTCCTTGGAACGCCAGTCATCGCCACCGAAAACGGAATGCGTCCTGACGGTGTTCATGTGATTGAGATCGGAGATTCATCGGGCCTGGTAGAGAAAGTAAAAGAGATATTCCTGAAAGGCAAGGTACGCCTGGAAAACGTCCAAGGCACGAACAATATCGCGGAAGTCATCGCTCTTTACAACGAGATCAACGATACGAATCGGTCCTAAGCCAGGCGGTCGAGAATCGTCTTCAGGTAGTATTTGACGAGATTATCTTTGTGGAGATATAGATCGAAAAAGCGTCGGGCGTTCGCCGCTATCTCCTCGCGTTCACTGTCGTTTTCTAGGTAATATTCGCATAGCTCGTTAAGGTCGGAGAAATCCTCTTTGCAATACACGATGTGCTTGCGGTCAACGAGCGGAACATTCAACACGGATCCGTGCGGATAAGCGATCACAAATGAGCCGACAGCCAAATAATTGATCAGTCGAAAACAAAAATCGCCGAGACCCGGCAGGTCGATGCAGATCTTAGAGCGGGCAACTTCCCGTAAAAAATCAGCATAAGCGACGGGTTTCATTCCGCCTTCGAATGTGAATTTATCCTGATTATTCAGAATGTTCACCGCCTTTTCGCGGATCTCGCGAGCGTAATCGAGTCCGAATCGGCCATAAACATCAAATAAATATTCTCTCGAATCTCTTAACTTTCGCAATCCTCTAAGGTGATAGTAGAGCCTTTTACCGTCCGGTACGTAACCACCGGGAACGACATGCTCGTACGGATAACCGGCGGCGTCGAACTGCATCTTGAAATATAGGTCACAGCTTTTCGCACAATCATCATCGATCGGCCGAAAATCTGAATAGCCGATGGCAACGGTGCGAACCTTGCCATCAATGACGAATTGAAAAACGACCGTTCCTTTGAAATCTTGAGGAATATCGTCCGCCGATTCCAAATTTACGTGCTGTCGAAATCCGTAAAGCAAAAGTTCAACCCAATCAGATGCCGCATTCCATTCATAGCGTGACGGC
>JBBRUA010000537.1:0-1820 GCA_038248245.1 Pyrinomonadales bacterium
GAGATCTTTGGTGAATTAAATATCGAAACCGGCCGCAAAACCGCTACCGGGCAAATATCTACTAGTCACGACGTTCTGGTCGAGCTCGCCGAAAAGTACGAGATAGCTCAGCACATCATCGATTACCGCGAACTCGATAAACTCCGTGCGACCTATGCCGATGCGCTGCCAAAAATGATCGCCGACGACGGCCGTATCCACGGAGCCTTAAATCAAACAGTCGCCGCCACCGGCCGCCTCAGTTCGACCGAACCAAATCTACAAAATATTCCGGTCCGCACCGAACTCGGACAGCGAATTCGCAAGGCTTTCATTCCTGAGAAAGGCAATATGCTGATCTCCGCCGACTATTCGCAACTCGAACTCCGCATTCTCGCCCACATTACACAGGACCCGCGAATGCTTGAGGCCTATAAGAATAACGAGGACATTCACTCGCAAACCGCCCGATTGGTCTTCGGTGCGACGACCGAGAAAGATCTCAAAGAAAAACGACGGCTCGCAAAGATCGTTAACTTCGGCATCGCGTACTCGGTCGAGGCGTTTGGTCTATCACAACGTGTCGGGATCAGCCGCAGCGAAGCTAAACAGGTGATCGCCGACTATTTCGAAACGTATAAAGGCATTCGCGAGTACATGGACCGCACACCGGAGCAGGCGCGAAACCAAGGCTTTATCGCCTCACTTTTTGGCCGCCGGCGTTATTTCCCGTCGATCAACGACCGCAATTTCGCCGTTCGCGGCCGTGCCGAACGCGAAGCCATCAACATGCCGATCCAGGGAACCGCCAGCGACATTGTCAAGATCGCTATGATTCGCGTCGCCGACGCTCTGAAAAAAGAGAAGCTCGTAACAAAAATGATCATGCAGGTCCACGATGAACTGCTCTTCGAAGGCCCCGAATCCGAACTCGACGCGGCAAAAATACTGATAAAGCGAGAAATGGAATCCGCGGCTAAGCTCGATGTTCCGCTCACGGTCGAGATCGGAGTCGGCGACGACTGGATGAGCACGAAATAAATTCTCCTTATCAGAGCATCTTATTTTAGGTATTCCGTGAGATTGTCGGAACCACCTGTCCCGATGTACCCGACCGCTCCGCTTTTCTCCAAAACATTCACCAGCGAGGATTACTCACGAGAGATCGCCGAAACGAACGAAGTGATGGGTGGCCAGCCCATTTCGATCTATTTCCACTTCCCTTTCTGCAAAAAATTCTGCTATTTCTGTGCCTGCAACATGAGCGTCACGCATGACCGCACGTTGATCGCGCAGTACAACGAATACCTCAAAAAAGAAATCGACCTGATACGGCCGATGATCTCAAATGATCGCAAGGTCGCTCAACTCCATTGGGGCGGCGGAACTCCGTCGTATCTTTATCCCGATGAGATCCGCGACATTGGTAATTACATCCAAAAAAATTTTGATTTCGAAGATAATATTGAGGCAAGCGTCGAAATCGATCCGCGCGGACTTAGCCGCGAGCATATGGAGGCACTTCGTGAGATCGGTTTTAACCGCACCAGTTTTTGTGTACAGGATTTTAATTTGATGGTTCAGGAAGCGATAAATCGTGTGCAGTCCGGCATAGAAATCCTAATGTCGATCGACGAAGATGCCGACTTCTACAAAAACTTCGGCGACGCCTGCGCAAACCTCTACCAAGGCCTCCGCAACAATCTCACCGAGTTCAAACTCGACTACACGATAAATGCCTGCGGTTCAATGTTCACTCTGTTTTTCACCGGCGAAGACGTCACCGACTTCGACTCTGCCAAAACCTCCGACACCGCCAAATTTGCGGCCTATTTCAACCA
>JBBRUA010000538.1:0-1812 GCA_038248245.1 Pyrinomonadales bacterium
CCGCATAATGTTCCCGGTCCTTGATGTCAACGGTAAAGCCGTCGCCTTCGGAGCGAGGTCGCTCAACCCCGACGATCAGCCCAAATATCTCAATTCGCCCGAGACCGCCGCTTATACCAAGGGCCAGAATCTTTACGGACTCTTTCAGGCGAAAGAGGATATCCGCAAAAAGAAATTCGCGATCCTCGTCGAGGGCTATCTCGACCTGATCGCACTCTACCAGTTCGGCATCACCAACGTCGCGGCGAGTCTTGGTACGGCTTTTACGCCGGAGCAGTCAAAGCTTTTGAGCCGCTTCACGAAAAAGATCGTCATTAATTACGACGGTGATTCCGCCGGTAAAAAGGCGGCGAGGCGTGCGATCGAGCATCTTTTGCCGCAGGAATTCGACGTCAAGGTTTTAGTTCTGCCCGACGGTAAAGATCCCGACGATTTCATTCGCGAAAACGGCGTCGATGTCTATAACGAGGCACGCGGAAAGTCAACGCCGTTCCTGAGTTTTGCCCTCGACGCTTCGGTGACGGATCGCAGTCTGACAAACGCCAAGCAAAAAGCCGAGGCGATCGAGGAATTTTTGCCGGTCATTTCGGCGATCGGGAACGCAGTGCAGCGGCGCGAGAGCTTTGATCAGGCGATGACTTATTTCCGCATCGAGGACGTCGCCCTCAAACGCGAACTCTGGAGCACGCTCAAAAGCGGCACTTACAACGACACGCAAACGATAACCCAACGCGTCTCGCGTGCGGCTCGGGCAAAGACCACGATCGCCGAACGCCACCTGCTCGAACTCCTTGTTTTTGACCGCGACCTGCGCGATCAGATCCTGCCGCAGATCGAAGCGAGCGATTACGAAAATCTCTCTACAGCCGAGGTTTTTGCCGCGTTTGTCGCGATCCACGAAGCCGATCAGGACATCGATCAGCAAACTCTCCTCGAACATATCGGCGACGACGAGAACGCCGTCGACCTCGCTCACGTACTTCTCACCGGCAAACCTCGCCGCGAGATCGACGATGCGATCGACGACGTTTTGCACGATGCAGAAAATTGCGTTTTCAGCCTGAGAAACATGGCGATCACGAACCGCATCATGGAGATCAGCCGCGATGCAACCATCGCCGAGCAATCTAAGGACACCGAAAGGTTCAATCAACTCACCTTCGAACAACTCGAACTCGAAAAAATACGCCGTGACCTACAGCGTCGAATCTCCGAAATGTGATATACTTTGCGTTTTAAACCAGAGGCTGAGGAAGAAACATTTCCCCTCCATTTGGCGTATATAAATTATTAACGAACAACGATTTACGTGGTTTTTTAATCTTAAAAACTTATTGATATATGGCTGATTACGACGAAAAAGAAGACCTGATGGATCGCTTAGTTGCCCTCGGCAAGCGAAAGAAATTTTTAAGTCTCGACGAATTGCATCGTCAGATCCCAGAAAACATGATGTCCGCCGACGATATGGAGGACGTATTGGACCGTCTCGAGGGAGCAAACATCTCGGTCGCTGAGACCGATGCCCAACTACTCGAGCGTGCATCGAACACCGTTCTCGATGACGACGAGGAAGAAGAGGAGAAAGAAGAAGACGATATCGATCTGGATCTTTCCGCCGGTGCTCTCGACAAATCGAATGACCCGGTTCGGCTTTACCTGCGCGAAATGGGAGTCGTCCCACTACTCAATCGCGAAGGCGAGGTCGTCATCGCGAAACGAATAGAACGCGGTCAGATCAAAACGCACAAAGCCATCTCGCGTTCGCCGATCGCTGTCGAACGGCTGCTCAAGATCGGCGACGATCTTGCC
>JBBRUA010000539.1:0-1801 GCA_038248245.1 Pyrinomonadales bacterium
GTCGCGAGCAGGCCGAGCCGCTCTTCGCTGCCCGCGATCTCGCTTCGCAGGGCCTGCATCCGATTATTGAGATTTACGACCTGCTCGGTCTTATAAATGTGCTCGCGCTCGGCTCGGTCGCGTTCGAGGGCGTTGCCGGAATGAACGCGCCGCAGTTCCGCAAGGCTTTCCTCGGCGGTGCGGGCGGTGACGGTGGCTTCGCGGGCGGACTCTTCTTTAGCAACGACCTGAGAATTCAGACCGCTTTCAAGTTCCGCCGCCTTACCGAGGTCGAGCTTTAATTGTCCCGAAAGCTCGGTCAAATATTTGCCTTCGGCCGCGAAAAGTTGACGAAGCAGGACACGGAACTCTTCCTGTAAGATCTTAAATCGGCGAGTCTTAGCAGCCTGGCGACGGAGGCCGTTCACCTGTTTATCGATCTCGGAAACGATGTCGGAGATGCGGCCGAGATTATTTTTCGCACTGTCCAAACGCGATTCGGCGGCACGCTGGCGGGTGCGGAATTTGGAGATCCCGGCGGCTTCCTCGATCAGGTTGCGGCGGTCGGCCGGCTTCGAAGAAAGGATCTGGCCGATGCGTCCTTGCTCGATGATCGCGTAGTGCGAACCCGACAGGCCGGTGCCGGCAAAAAGGTCGGAAATGTCTCGGAGGCGGCAGTTTTTGCCGTTAAGCTGATACTCGCTCTCACCAGACATGTAAAGCCGACGCGTGACCGAGACGGACTCGCCGGGAGCAAAGTCGAGGGCGAACGAACGCGGCCGCCAGTGACGTTTCGACTTAACCTTGGTCTCAACCGTCTGGATCGAGCCGACCTGTGCGGCCATGACCGTCTCGACCTCGGCGTCCGAATCAATGACACTTTGTTCTAGAAGATTTTCCGGACCGTTTTCCTCTTCGATCTCAGTGCGTTCGATCTCGTCCATATCGACGGCATTTTCGTCGATCCCGCTGAGCGCCTCATCGATATCGTCCAGTTCGCCCTCGTCTCCCAGATCGACGGAATCGTCGCGAACGAGATGCAGAACGACCTCAGCCATTCCGCCCGGTTTGCGGGTCTTAGTTCCGGCGAAAACCACGTCCTTCATCTCGCCGCCGCGGAGCGATTTTGCACGCTGTTCACCGAGGACCCACGAGATCGCGTCGGAAACGTTCGACTTTCCACAGCCGTTCGGGCCGACGACAGCGGTTATGCCGTTTCCGGTGAAAACGATCTCCGTGTAATCTGCAAAGGATTTGAATCCGGTTATTTCGAGGCGCTGAAGCTTAAACATCCTATGGTGCTCTTCGATTTGAGGAACACTATATTTTGTTGTATTCGGTGGGCAGTGTCAAATAAAAGGTTGCGGTAGAAACTTGGCATTCGAGAAGCCAGTAGTCATAAGTCAGAAGTTAGAATTTCGATCAAAATTCGGTCTTCTAACTTCCACCTTCTAGCTTCTGCTTTCACAAATTCTCGTCCGACATGTTCCGCAGGCCTTGTTTTTCGGCCCGTTCGTTATCCAGTTCGGTAAGGACATCGAGGAGGAAGTTTGTGTTACTGCTGACTACGAGGACGATGGCGAACTCTTGTTCAGCAGTCGAGAATTCGAAGGTACCGTGGTTTATTTCAATGATATCGCGAAAGGCGGCGTGGCCATTTTTGCCATTGCATTCGGCGTCGACGATCTTGCCTACGTTGAATGCGACGTTCGCGAGATGCAGGTCGGATTTGATCACCAGAAGGCCGGTCATCTTTGCACTTTCGATGACCTGAACGGCGTCAAAAATACTCACGTAGGCGAGATTGCCGGCAAACGTAACA
>JBBRUA010000540.1:0-1788 GCA_038248245.1 Pyrinomonadales bacterium
CTTTCGCGTTTTCGATGGCGAACCACATCAGGTCGGACGCTAGTGCGCTGCCGCCCGGCGAATCGACCCGCAGTACGATCGCTTTGATCGATTTATCGTCCGCCGCGTTATTCACCGCCTCAACGATAGTGTCCGATCCGACCATCTGGCCGTTGATCAGGCCGCTGCTCGATTTGCCCGTGTTTATTGCTCCGGTGGCATAAATAACAGCTACTTTCTCGCCATTATTGAGGCCGAGTGAGTCGGACGGTACCTCGCGATATTTGCCTGCGCTGATCGTGCGAAGCTTGTCGTCGGCCTTGTAGCCGAGCCGCGTTTTTAGCTCGGTATCGACCTGTTCGCGATAAAGTGTATCGTCAATAAAGCCCTGTGTTTTTGCCTGTGCGGCAGTAAACGGTGCCGAATCGACCGCGGCCTTTACATCCTCGATCGATTTTTTTCGTGCCGTGGCGATCGCATTTGTAAATCGCCCGAAGTATTCGTCCAGCAGAGCGTTCACGACCTCTTTCTGGCCTTCGCCCATGCTCGTTTTTGTGTACTGGTCCGGTGCATTCTTATATTTTGGGCCGATCTGTATCACGTCTGCTTCTATCCCAAGTTTGTCGAGCGAGCCCTTATAAAACATGGCTTCCGCGGCAAATCCGTTGACATAAAGGCTTCCCGGAGGTGAAAGATAGATCTTTTCCGCCGCGGTCGCGATGTAGTATTCGCGGTTTGTCCCGATCTCAAGATATGCATAAACCGGCTTGCCTGAGGTGCGCAGATCGGCGATCGCGTCACGCAGTTCGTCCGCCTTGCCCCAGCCAATTCCGGGAAAGTTAATGTCAAGCAAAACGCCGCCGATACGGCTGTCCACCTTTGCCTTACGCATTTGCGTTAAAAGGCTCGAGAACGATTGTTCTTGGCCGATCCCGAACGCCTTGGCGAGCGGCTCCTCCGGCACATAATCGGGCAAATCGCCCGAGATGCTCAGCACTAGAACGCTGTTCTCAGGCACGCTCGGCCGTCCGAGCGAGTCCGCGAAGACCACCAACGCAATGATCCCGACCAAAACGACAGCGGCCACGATGCCGCCGAGAAGTAACAGAATTTTTGAGGTTTTTGACATTGTATATTGCTCAGTTAGCCGCTAAATTCGGCCGATCTTAACTGATCTTATTACGCGATACCTAGTTGAAAAGTTTCTGGACAAAATGCCCGTTCACCGCATCCAATTTTAACGCACCGCCTGCGGGACGTCCATAACCCGTCGTATCTATCAGGTGTTGGGTCAAGTGACGCGAATGCCCTTCTTTGCGTCGTGTCCGGTTTGCGTTATATTCAAGGTTTATGGCAAAGAAAGGTTCGATCCTCATCTGTGACGACGAAGAAATAATGCGCGACGTGCTCGAAACTATACTTTCGGGTGCCGGCTACAAGGTCGAACTCGCTAAAACCGGCGAGGAAGCGATCGACGTTTACAGTCAAAAGTCCTTTGATTTAGTACTTATGGACGTTTCCATGCCCGGCATCGGCGGGCTAACGGCGCTCGAAGAGCTAATCAAAATGGATGCCGAGGCGGTCATTCTAATGGTAACGGCGTACGCAACTTTTGACACCGCGATCTCCGCCTGGGAAAAAGGAGCCGCCGGCGTTATCCGTAAACCCTTCCAAAATGAGCAGATTCTGGCGTTTGTCGCCCGGGGAATCAAGAGTCGTAAAAAAGAAGAAGAGCGTCGTACGCTGCGGCAAGCGATGGCAAAATCGGTCAAACGCGAAGGTTTCATCGGTCGCTCCGACATCATGGAA
>JBBRUA010000541.1:0-1784 GCA_038248245.1 Pyrinomonadales bacterium
AATATAGCTTGAATGCAACCAATCTCACGATCGGCGCCTGGATAGATGTTGACGCTCTTGACTTTACTTCTCCAATTACTGCTGGTATTGTTGGAGCAATCAGATCAGACGTGCAGCGGTTTCGGTGATGGCAAATATCGCCGAGGGAAACGGTCGGCGAACAAATAATGATTTTGCTAGTTTTCTGGTGCAGGCACATGGTTCTGCCGCCGAAGTTCAATCTCATCTTTACGTCGCACTCGATCTTGAATATCTCAGCCAAGAAGACTTTAATGAAATTTATGGACTTTTTGATGAGGTCTCCAAAATGTCGATGTCGCTGGCTCAACATCTGCGAAAATCTCAAAAACCTCAACAAACTAAATGAACACAACGAACTCAACGAACTCAATTCTAGAAAAGTTTAGAGAGACCGATGCCTTGCTCGACGGGCATTTTATTCTTTCCAGCGGACTGCACAGCCCGAAATATTTGCAATGCGCACTGGCCCTTCAATTTCCAGCTGATGCGGCAAAATTTGGCCGTGAGATCGCTGTCAATTTCGCTGATCTGAATATCGACACAGTCGCCTCGCCCGCGATCGGCGGCCTAGTTATCGGCTACGCAACGGCGGCCGCGATGAACGTACGGTTTCTCTGGACCGAGCGGCAGAACGGCGACATGAGGTTGCGACGTGGATTTTCTCTGAAGAAAGGCGAAAGGATATTGGTTGTCGAAGATGTAATTACTACGGGTGGTTCAACCCGAGAATGTATCGCAGCTTTGGAGGCGAACGGTGGAAAGGTTGTTGCTGCGGCGTCGATCATCGACCGTTCGAACGGCGTCGCCGATGTCGGGGTGCCGCGCATATCTCTCGTTAGTCTCGATGTCCCGAGCTATTCGCCCAACGTCTGTCCGATGTGTGCGGATGGGGTCGAGGCCGTCAAACCGGGCAGCAGGACGGTGAGCAAATGAGTCGCCGATGTTGTTTCTTGTCGATGGACAGCCTTGATGGTTACGTTTCTGACGACGACCTGGCGATAGGTCCGCTCAACCGACTCGGCTGGGACGTTTCAACCGTTTCGTGGCGTGAAGCCTCCGTCGACTGTAACACCTTCGACATTGTCGTCATCCGAACGACCTGGGATTATCAACGTACGCCCGACGCTTTCATCGAGGTGCTCGAGAGTATAGAGCGGTCGACCGCCCGGCTCGAAAATTCATTCGATGTCGTAAAATGGAATCTCGACAAACGCTACCTGCGCGAGCTAGAGGCTAAGTGCATGCGGATCGTGGCGACGATCTGGGATGGCGTTTACGATCAGCGCTCGTTTTATCGTTGGACCGCCGATCTTGGTGTGGACGAGCTTATTATTAAACCGACGGTAAGTGCGACTGCCGAGCATACTTATCGTCGGACCGAATTCGATCCCGAACTGATCGAGGTTTTTGCGACCCGGCAATTCATGGTACAGCCGTTTCTGACCAGCATTGTGACTGAGGGCGAGTATTCGCTTTTTTACTTCGGCGGGGAATACAGCCACGCGATCTTAAAATCTCCAAAGAGCGAAGATTTTCGCGTTCAAGAGGAACACGGCGGCATCATAACCGCCTTCGAACCGGACGAAAAGCTCCGTGCCGCCGCCGACAAGGCTTTTTCAATGATCGATCCGATGCCGCTATACGCCCGAGTCTATCTGGTCCGAGACGCGGACGATGAGTTCGCTTTGATGGAGCTCGAATTGATCGAACCGGCACTTTATCTGAGGATGGATGAACACGCACCGCAGCGTTTCGCCAATGCG
>JBBRUA010000542.1:0-1763 GCA_038248245.1 Pyrinomonadales bacterium
GGCTTGTTTGATCATTCAAAATACTGCGGCGTTGCCGCAGGCTAAACTACTAACGCACCTTTGGTGCTCAAATCAGGAAAAATCGTTCGTTTTCGGTTCCAAAATTTGCGCTACGTCTGCCAGCTCACCCGTTATCCGCATCCGCGGCAGGCTGTTTAGGAAGTCTCGTCCATATCCTTTCGTTCGCAAACGCGGGTCAAGTATGGCGATGACACCCCGATCGGTGGAGCTTCGTATTAAACGCCCGATTCCCTGCTTTAATGTGATGACCGCCTGCGGGACGCTGTAGTCGAAAAACGACTTTCCGCCGTTCTCATCTATAAATCGAGACCGCGCAGCAACTATCGGATCGGACGGGACGGCGAACGGGAGCTTGTCGATAATAACGCACGAGAGCTGATCGCCGCGAACGTCGACGCCTTGCCAGAAGCTCGAAGTCGCGAACAGGACGGCATTCGGCGTCTCGCGAAACCGCTCGAGCAAACCCGTCTTCGCCATCGTTCCCTGTAAAAAACACGGATAACCGATTCGCGACGAAACGAGTTCGTACAAAGCGGTCATCGACGAGTTGCTCGTACACAAAACGAACGCCTGGCCGCGGGTGACCTGTAAGATCTTTACGATTTCGATCGCTGCCATCTGAGTAAAATCGGGCGAACGCGGATCGGGCATTACTTTTGGCAGATATACGATCGCCTGATTTTCGTAGTCGAATGACGAAGGTGCGACGAGTGAATTCGTTTTCGCTGCCGATAGTCCCAAACGATCGCGGATAAAATTGAAACTGCCGTTCGCCGATAACGTCGCCGAGGTCAGAACGCACGTGTCGACCTTGTCGAAAAGTTTCTCCTGCAAAAGTGCCGATACATCGACCGGCGAAGCCTGCAAAAATATCCCGCGGCCGCGTTTTTCGAGCCAGTAAACGTAATTCCGGTCGGCTTGTTTAATGATAAAGCCTAGATCGAATCTCGTTTGCCGAATGCGGCGCACGACGCTCTCGGCCTCGGGCATTTTGTCGGAGTAAACGTCGATCGCGACCTCTAACGTGCCCAGCGTTTCGTCGAGTGCGTAATATGCGTCGCCATGAGGCGTCGGCTGCGGCACGCCGCTCGAACCTGGTTCGGCGAAACTGTCAGGCATCAGCGGAAACCGGCCTTCGTTACCGCGGGCCTGCAGAAATCTGATCCAAAATTGTTCCGCCAAACCGAGCACTTTCGCCGAAGTGCGCAATATTCCGGAAGTCACGATAGCATCCGTAATCGGCAAATTATCGGCGTCGCGAACGAGTTCGTCGATCTGAAAATTTGAGACCTGGAAGCCGAAATAGTCGGCGGCGATATCTTCGATGAGATGAGCCTCGTCGAAGATAACGGCGGCGTAATCAGGCAAAACCTTGCCAAAATTATTTCCGCGAACGTTGAGGTCGGCGAAAAACAGGTGATGATTGACGATGACGATATCGGCCGCCTCCGCATTCACACGCATTCGGGTGACGAAGCACGGTTCAAAATCCGGACATTTTTGACCGACACAGGTTTCGCCTTTCGCGTTGATCCGGCTCCAGAATGAGAGATTTTCGGGCAAATGGGTCAGCTCGGCTCGGTCTCCGGTTTGCGTGTCGTGTGACCATTCCCGCACCTCTTTGAAGTGATCGACCTCGCCGATGCCGTCGAGTATCGGCTGATGATCCGATTTACCGATGCGGTAAATACATGCGTAATTGGACCGGCCCTTCATATACGCGGCCTTAAATTTGATCGGCA
>JBBRUA010000543.1:0-1761 GCA_038248245.1 Pyrinomonadales bacterium
AAAAGCCAATCCGCCGCCAACGAGAGCCGCCGGAATGTACACGCTCGCATCGAGCTGATTGGTTGCAGCGTACGCCACCACCGCACCAGCCGGTACGCGGATAAACGTGTGCACAACATCCCAAACGCTATCGACATACGGAATCTTGTCCGCGAAAAATTCGACCAGATATAGACCGCCGGCAAAACCTATGATCCACCAATTATCCAGTGAATCCAGCCCACCAGGCAGTTTTGTCGCTCCAAATTTCTGTAGTAGTCCAAGAACCGCTACGGTCGCGTACAAATTAATTCCCGATGTCCAAGCGGTGCCGAGAGCAAGGCTTAATGTTGAGAACCATTCCATAAAGTTATATTTGCGAACCTAATCAAAACCTTACGCATTTAGATCGAATTTGTTCGTTTCTCAGTTTGCTTCCAAGTTATCAAATCCCGAATCTTTGAAGTAGAGCGAAAGAAACTGGAATGCACTTCTTAGCGACAAATACAAATTCCACTATTTCTCCTCATCCGCTGATTCTAAGGTTTCATCGCCATCTTTCTTGTAGCCGAATTTCTCTAGTCTATACTGCAGGGTCCGAAAAGTTAATCCCAGTAATTTGGCCGATTTTGTGATGTTATTGTCCGTCCTGGCCATGGCCTGCATTATTAGACTACGTTCGACCTCTTCAAAATTGACGCCTTCGGCAGGAAGTTTAAATAGATCGACTGAGGTACCTGGACTTCCCGCCGTAGAACCGGCCATCTCGGGCGGCAGGTCTTCAGTCGTAATGGTATCGTTTTCGCAGAGGAGGATCGCGCGTTCGACGGCCGACTCGAGCTGGCGGACATTCCCGGGGTAGGCGTAATCCTCAAGCATCCGACGTGCGGATGTCTCAAAGGCGATCTTTCGGTTGGTCACGCGGGTATGTTTTTTGACGAAATAATCGATCAGAACAGGAATGTCCGTCCGACGTTCACGCAGAGCGGGAAGTTCGATCGAAAGGACATTCAAACGATAGTAAAGATCTTCACGAAACCGTTTTTCCTCGACCATATGGAGCAGGTCGCGATTTGTCGCCGCGACGATACGCACATCAACGTCGATGTCGCGGATGCCTCCGACACGCCTGATCTGTTTTTCCTGTAAGGCCCGCAGGATTTTCGCCTGCAGCGAAATGTCGAGTTCGCCGATCTCATCGAGAAAGAGCGTCCCATTGTGAGCGATTTCGAACAAACCTTTTTTGTCCGCAACCGCACCTGTGAAAGAGCCTTTTTCATGGCCGAAAAGCTCGGACTCAAGCAAATTCTCGTTGATCGCGGCACAGTTAACTGCTTGAAATGCCTCGTTGGAACGTAGACTATTGGTATGGATCGATCTTGCGATCAGTTCCTTACCTGTTCCGCTTTCGCCGCGGATCAGGACGGTCGAGTTGGATTTGGCTATCTTCAGGATCAGCTTTTTGACCTTATCCATCTCAGGCGAAACCGAGATGATCTCACCGTCGAGCGTTGTTAATTTCTTTAATGCCCGGGAAACAGTTTCGAGTAACTTTTCGCTGTCGTAAGGCTTTTGCAGATACTCAAACGCCCCGAGCCGCATCGCGTCCACAGCAGAATCGACGGATCCATGAGCAGTTAGCAAGATGACGATGATCGATTTATCAAAATCGGTGAGCGATTTCAAAAGGTCGAGCCCGCTCATGCCGGTCATCTTGAGATCGGTCAAAACAAGATCAAAATGCCGGTCAGCGACAAATTTCATCGCCGCCTCACCCGACGA
>JBBRUA010000544.1:0-1752 GCA_038248245.1 Pyrinomonadales bacterium
TGTTGTTATTTTTCTCTTTCGCGTAATGCATCGCGATGTCTGCGTCGCGGAGAACTTCTTCCGGAGTGTTGTATTCGGCATCGCATGGGGCGATACCTATATTTACGGTGATCGAAATGCTGTTGCCGCTCAATGCGAATGGCTGCGAGATGTTGTCGAATATGCGCCGGGCGACCTTCTGCGCCTTGCCTGTCGTCGACAGATTGCGAAGTATGATCGCGAATTCGTCTCCGCCGATCCGGGCGACCATATCGGTCGGAGCTAGCATTCGAACGAACCGCTTTGCCGCGATCATCAAAACCTTGTCGCCGATCGTATGGCCCAGGCTGTCGTTAATGTTCTTAAACCGACTGATGTCGAGAAATATTACGTGAAAGGACGCAGACGGGTCTCGTTTATATTCCTTGATCAATCCGCGAAGCATATCGCCAAGATGTTTGCGATTAGGCAGGCGCGTCAACGAATCGTGAAGTGCGGCGTGCTGTAGATCCTTCTCGCTCTTTCGAAGTGCCGTCTTCGCGTTCTCTTCTTTTTCAAGCGTGATCTTCAATTGTGCCGCGTGATCCTCAGCTGCCCGCCGACCGTCACGCTCGATCTCGGCTTTCAGGCGCTGAGCCTCCTCGGCCGCGCTAATTGCTGCATTAACTTCGCCGATCGATTGACGATAGCTTAGATAAGCGACACCGAGTGCTCCGAATGCAATGATCGCGGTTATGATATCGCCGAAATTAAGCAGCTTGAAAACTAGGCCCGCTAATCCCGCACCGACGATCTGTGTCATCGAGCTGGAAAAACAATCTCGTTTCCAAGTGGCAAGAAGGTTCGAGCCGTCTTTCAGAGCAGAAAATACCGCAGCAAGAAAAGAGGAAACCGCAAAATGGATGATCGCGAGGAACCCAAGCATCGCGATGAGGTGCTGTGTGCTGCCGGTGTCGGCAGAAATTAAAGTTGCACGTGGGGAATTCGACCAAATCAAAAATGTGACGCCTGCTGACACTGCGTTGATCGAGATATTCGTCGGTATCATTAGATACCCGAATGGGAAATTTTTGTAGCGTAAATATAAGCAGTTCGCTAGAGTTTCGAGAACCGCGACAACTATCGCAGCGGGTCCGCCGAATAGCAGAAACGTAAGGAAAACCGCAGCATCCGCAAAGCTGATGGCAAATCGTGAACGCGGAAGAGCCAGCGTCATTCGCGGGGCAACAATGACTGCAAATGCCAATACGATAAGAAACCCCCAACTGAATGTTTCCATCGACAGGTTGGCGAGAGCCAACGCAAAGACGAAAACACCGGTGACGATCACTATCGCTTTGGCGTAGTTTGAAACGATTTTTCTATCCATAAAAGGACGTTTTTGAAAGTCAGATCATAGGAGGGAGATAGGTAGGTGATCGTTACCCGTGAGGATGATCTGCTCACACTCAAGAGTTTAACATGTTTGTTCACGAAAAATCTACAAAAACTTTCGCGGGGTTGCCGACAATGTATACAAATTATACACCTGCGAAGTGGATATAAAGTATGCAGACTGGTAAGTGTAGGAAAATAAACACGTTACGAAGACGTGCCTGTCTGAGTGATACGTAAGTATCCACTTTCCGATGTTTCGGCCGAACGATGTTTTTAGTCCTATAAAGTTCCGTAACACGTTGTATCTACGACACTTAGCGTTGTAGTAATTTTCTCCCGCCACTTTGGCACGCGTCTTGTAATAGGGATAGCGAAAGCAAAACGCTTTCATTCGAA
>JBBRUA010000545.1:0-1748 GCA_038248245.1 Pyrinomonadales bacterium
AAGTGCGGCAAACGTCGCCGCCGCAATTACCCCCCCAATCAGGCCTTCAACGGTTTTGCCGGGCGAGATGGCGGGTGCCAGTTTGTGTTTGCCCATCGAACGACCTGCGAAATATGCGCCTGCATCCGAGCCGAAAGTGACAAGAAAAAAGTATGCGAGCAAATGCGTTGAGAGATTTGCCGTGCTCTCGAACCCGACTCGAATTGATACCAAAAATCCGCCGAGAAACGCTACGTATAGAATACCGAGCAGAGTAACGCCTATGCCTGTCAGCATTTTTGAAAAATCTTTTTGAAAGCGAAATGTTTGCGAGATCAAAACCAGTATCATCACGCCGACCAGCGTCGCGATCAAAAGCTCCGGAGCCTTTGCCGGTGCATCGAACAAAAATCCGACGAATAATGCGGCCGCTCCAATATATCCGATCGACGCATCCGCCTTGAGTTCAAGTCTTTTTGTTAACGAATAAAATTCGAAAAGTCCGGCCGCGAGTGCAAACGCCGCGATCGCCACAAACAGCCAGATCGCCTGAGGAAAATATGCCGGCAACACGATCGACGCGATGATGATCGGCAAGGCGATAGCGGCTGTGAGCAGTCTCGTTTTCATAATGAATCTTTAACGCAAAGGCACGACAGTGCGATGGCGAAAAAGGCGAAATATATATTTTTGTTGTTCTAATTCTTAGTCTTCCGCTCCGACTTTGCCACTTAGCGTCTTTGCGTTGAAAATTCTTACTTCACCCCACCAAATCGCCGGTCGCGTTTCTGATAATCGATGATCGCCTCGAATATTTGCGGGCGGCGAAAATCCGGAAACAGCGTCGGCGTGACGTAGATCTCACTGTAGGCGAGCTGCCACAACAGGAAATTCGAAATACGAAATTCGCCACTCGTGCGAATCATTAGATCCACCTCGGGCAATGAATGCGTGTATAGATGGAGTTCGATATCCCCTTCAGAAAGGTGATCGATTACGTCACCGCGGCGTTCGATATCCTGATACGCAAGGCGGGCGGCTCTGACGATCTCTGCACGTCCGCCATAATTAAGAGCAACACTAAGCACCATTCCGGTGTTGCCTCGCGTTTTCTCAGTCGCTGCGGCTAGTTCTGCTTGAACGTCGTTGGAAAGGCCGAGGAGATCGCCGATCGCCTGAAAACGTATGTTGTTGCCATGCACCTCGTCGAGTTCGCGTTTTAAGACACGCTTGAGCATCGACATTAGTCCTGAAACTTCGGCTTTGGGGCGTTTCCAGTTTTCCGTCGAGAAAGCATAGAGCGTGATCGCCTGTATCTTCAGCCGAGCACAAGTGTCGATGATCGCCTTGACCGAATCGGAGCCTGCCCGATGGCCAAAAATTCGCGGGCGATTTTGCCGTTTTGCCCAACGACCGTTCCCGTCCATGATGATCGCTATGTGCGCAGGCAGACGTGACGGATCGATGGCCGCGAGCAGTTCAGCTTCGGGGGTGTCAGGTTTTAGGATTCCAGCGAAATTCTCTAACATTAACATGTTTACCACGGATAACTCGAATCAAAATTAAAGAAATAATCCGTGTCTATTCATTAATCGACTACTAAACCTTCCTATCTTCAAATCCAATGATCGCGTCCCGATTGATCGGTCCATATACATGAGGGTAGATCTCACCGCCGGTGGATGGCTCGTTGACGAGACGAGACGTTAGTCGCTCGCTGTCGATCTCAAGCAACACAACCCTTTCAGCACCGCTGTAATACCGCTGCA
>JBBRUA010000546.1:0-1740 GCA_038248245.1 Pyrinomonadales bacterium
AGATTTTCGGCGATGAGCGTAACTCCGTCGAACGGCCTAACGCCCGTGGAACTGATCGCTCTTGAATAGTATCTTGCTGCCCCCTCCGACCGAATTCGAGCGGCTGTTGGGGCCGCTCTTTTTTTGCCCTTCTTTATTCGCGAGTGCATCGGGTGTAACATTTTGTTTGTCCGATGTTTCTAATCAAGATAGGTGTGCTTTGATATGACGTTCAAGTACTTTTCGTCGCTTCTCATTATCGTTATGATCTCCATGAATATTTTCGGACAGATCGCATATAACGAAGATCAGTTTCGCGTGTTTGACGCAAAAGGAAATCCGTCCAGCGTTGATGCAATTATTGCCGCGATCGGGTCAAATGATGCGGTGTTCCTTGGCGAGCAGCATGACGACGCGGTATGTCACGCAGTGCAATTCGAGATATTCAGGCGAGCGGTTGAGAAATACTCCGCGAATCGTAAGATGGCCCTCTCGCTAGAGATGTTCGAACGGGACGTGCAGATCGTGATCGATGAATATCAGGCTAACCTTATTACCGAAACACACTTCCTGGCCAGCTCGCGGCCCTGGGGAAATTACAAAACCGATTATAGGCCGCTAGTCGAACTTGCGAAGGAACATCGGCTGCCGATCATCGCCGCCAATGCCCCACGCCGTTATATAAATATGGTTTCGAGAAATGGCCGCAGTTCTCTTAACGGGCTTTCGAAACAAGCGAAAATGTGGCTGGCACCTCTTCCGTATGGCGAAGCTTCGGCCGCGTACTCGGCAAAGTTCAAAGCACTGATGGGCCCCAGCCCCGAGGCCCAGATGGGAATCGAAAACATTCTCGGATCACAATCCTTATGGGACGCGACAATGGCGGATTCGGTGGCTCGTTTTATCAAGAAGAACGACCATTCTCTCGTCGTGCACCTGAACGGCGGGTTTCATACTGAAAACCGGTTGGGCACGCTCGAACATTTTCTAAAATACCGCTCGAAGGCCAAAGCCCTTGTGGTCACGATGCGCTACGAGGATGACTTTAAGACATTCGATGCGGCAAAACACGCCGGACTGGGCGATTTTGTCATTTTGACGGATGCCAAACAGCCGCGAAGCAAAAGATAGCCGTTCTTTGTTCGTCCGCACTATACGAATCGAAACTCACTTTTCCGGCTTAATGAAATTCATCCCACGCGTGGAAATGCCAGTTTCGTTTGCGGAATTTACTTTCCGCCCAAAATCCTTTAATTAATTCGATCTTGTGCTTAGCGTCGTTTGGCATTAAAACGGTAACGACATCATATCGAAAAGGGATACCGCTGATGCCAAAGATGCGGCGATAGACTTTCGCGGTTCTGGTTATCTGCCGCTGTTTACGGAGATCGACGTTCGTGAGGATCGGCGTGAACTCATCCGATCTGCGTGTCTTCACCTCAATGAAGCAAAGTGTCTCGCCGTCTAAAGCAATAATGTCGATCTCGCCGGAAATTTGCGCTCCCCGGCTATTTCGGCCAATAGGGACCTTGAAGTTTGCGGTCACGAACCGGTAGCCTTCATTTTTCAGGAACTCAGCGGCAAGTTCTTCTCCAAGGAGGCCGAGTTTGATCCGGGCGTCCGAGGAAGAATGATCTACCTCCTGATTAATCGACAATATTTCTGACATTCGTTATTTTTAGAATATGAAACTTGATTATATCAAAAGATCTTTGGCCCTCACGGTTGCCCTGCCTGGCCTGCTTTGGTCGGGTTACGGAC
>JBBRUA010000547.1:0-1738 GCA_038248245.1 Pyrinomonadales bacterium
AATTTCAACGCAAAGTCGCGAAGTAGCAAAGGAGCAAAGGCGCAAAGGCGCAAAAAAGAAGTTAGGTGATTGCTCCGTGGATAAAATAGTTTCGTTCGAGCCACGTTCAAACATCTTTCCTTTGCGTCTCCGCGACCTTGCGTTAAAAAAATATGACAGATTCTTCTGCGATCGACATTCGGACAAGCGGTACGGACGAGGAAACTCAGTTCGACGCTTCTCTACGTCCCGCTCAATTGAGCGAATATATCGGCCAGCAAAAGGTCAAAGAGAATCTGCGCGTCTTCATGAAAGCCGCACTCAAACGCCGCGAAGCTCTCGACCACATTCTGCTTACCGGACCGCCGGGAGTCGGAAAGACGACGCTTTCTAACATCGTCGCCAACGAAATGGGTGCGTCGCTCAAGTCAACGGCCGGCCCGATCATCGAAAAAGCAGGCGATCTCGCCGCGATTCTAACCAATCTGGAAGAAGGCGATGTCCTTTTCATCGACGAGATCCATCGCCTGAATCCGGCGATCGAAGAAATTCTTTATCCTGCGATGGAGGACTACAGCCTCGACATCATGATCGGTCAGGGCACGGCCGCCCGCTCGATTAAGCTCGAACTGCCAAAATTCACACTCGTCGGCGCCACAACACGGCCCGGAATGATCACCGCTCCGCTAAGAGGCCGCTTCGGAATTATTTTCCACCTAGATTTCTACAACATCGAAGATCTGCAAACGATCTGTGAGCGGTCAGCGAAAATTCTTGCTGTTGGTGTCGACGAACGCGGTTCGCACGAGATCGCTCGCCGCGGCCGCGGCACTCCGCGTATCGTCAATCGACTGCTCCGCCGTGTCCGCGACTTCGCCGAGGTCGACCACGACGGCCATATTACCGAAAAGGTTGCCGCCGACGCTCTGAACCGAATGGAGGTCGACAGTTTCGGCCTCGACGAACGCGACGCCAAGTTGCTAAAAACCATCATCGAAAAATTCGACGGCGGCCCCGTCGGCCTCGGCACCATCGCCGCCGCCATCAACGAAGAGCGCGACTCGATCGAGGAGATCATCGAACCATACCTTCTCCAGATCGGCTTCATCAACCGAACCCCCCGAGGCCGCATCGCCACCCGCCGAGCCTACGAACATTTCGGTCTCGGCCCGCCCACCCGACGCACCGAAGAACCGACACTTTTTTCCTGAATGGCCTCGTCGCCGGTCGAAAAATTACTCTGTTAATGGCAAATGAAGATGTCCTGTTTTGCTAGCACATTAAATGTCCTGTTTGAAGTGTCGAAGGGAAAGGCGGCACCTTTCTCTTCGACACTTTAAGAATTTTTGATTTTGGTTTAATTGGCAGACCGTCGGCGGCCTCCCAACCCGTCCGTCATGCAGCCCGTCAAAGCCTCACTCATAGCACTTCTCCCTAACCCGCCTCGAATGCCGGCAACTCATCCCCAAAATCTCTGCTGTCGGTCTCAAAATTCAAAGACCACGTAATCCGTTCAGCATCTCTTTTTGGTATAAGTGTTGTTCCAGCCATAATATCTCTCCTCTTATTTTTAATTTTCGAACTTAAATCCGTTTTTCATAGCCTTGCCCTCCATTACGCAAGCGGCAAACTCCACGACGCAAGCGGCAAACTCCACGACGCAAGCGACGAACTCCATGACGCAAGCGACGAACTCCATGACGCAAGCGACAAACTCCATGACGCAAGCGACGAACTCCACGCCGCAAGCGACGAACTC
>JBBRUA010000548.1:0-1708 GCA_038248245.1 Pyrinomonadales bacterium
ACCATCGGTACGGCTTCGTCGACCGGGAAATCGTTGAACCACGCGTCGCCCGTGCACCACGAGGCGAGAGAGGTCATCGTCAGCGGAGTACGGACACTCCTGTCAGTTCCGTCATCGAGCTTTTTCCTCAGATCCACCATAAACCGACGATAAAAATCCCGCTCCGAAACAACCGCATCAAAATCGATATGTACCGCTTTGACGTCCGGCAGGTCGAGTGTGCTTTTGACCAAAGCAACGACTTTTCTTACCATCTCCGGCGAGAATGTCGGCCGTTCGGCGGTAGGTTTTTTCGTTTCGATCCGTGTCACGGCGATCATGTATGTTCCGGGCGAAACATCCAACGGTTGTCGGCGGGGCTTTGGCTTTACCGAGTCTTTCTCAAGAAATATCGTTTGCGCGAGGAACGCGACTCCGTATTCCTTCGCATCTAAAAACGTCAAATTCTCCGGCCGCTCCCACGCCCAGATGATCTTCGTCGGCATCGTCGTCGAGAGATTCGGATTAACCTGATTTTTCGAACCGCAGCCGGATAACAGCAAAGCCAGCACGAGGACGGAAACGGCACCGGTAGCGAGTGTGTAGATTCGGGTCATTATTCAACATAAGTGTACCAAAATCCTGACACGCACACTCTCTAACGGTCGTATTTCTGCCTATGTTTTGATATACTGCCAAATTACTGAATAGTCATTCATTATTATGATAGAACGCGAACAAATCGAGATGGATGTGGTTTTCGTTGGTGCCGGTCCGGCCAATCTGGCGGCGGCTCTGCATCTGAAGCAAGAGGTTGCACGGCATGACAAGATGGTCGAGAAAGGTCTGAAATTCGGCACTAAGGTCGGCGAACTGGAGATCGCGATAGTCGAAAAAGGAGCATTCGTAGGTGCTCACATCCTGTCCGGAGCGGTGATGGACCCGGTCGCGATCCGCGAACTGATGCCCGATTTTCTCGATCAAGGCTGCCCGATCGACACCGTCGTGACCGAGGACGCTTTTTGGTATTTGACCGAAAAACGCGGCATCAACGCTCCGCTCGTTCCGCCGCCGCTCAAGAATAAAGGCAAATATATCGTTTCGCTCAGCAAAGTCTGCGAATGGCTCGGTGAAAAATGCGAGGAAGCGGGAATTAACATATTCCCCGAGTTTCCCGCCGCCGAGGTTTTGTATGACGAGAACGACGCGGTCATCGGCGTTCGCACTGGCGACAAAGGCATCGATAAAGAAGGGAAGCCAAAGGCGAACTTCGAGGCCGGCGTCGATCTTCTGGCGAAGGTGACCGTTTTGGGCGAAGGTTCGCGTGGTTCGCTTGCGAAACAGATCGTCGCTCGGCTCGGTCTCGATCAAGGGAAAGAGTCGCAGGTTGTCTCGCTTGGGATAAAAGAGCTTTGGGAACTGCCGGCCGGTAACTTTCCTGAAGGAAAGGTCGTTCACACGCTCGGTTTTCCCTCCGACACCCGAACCTACGGCGGCGGTTGGATCTACGGCCTCAAAGACAACGTCGTCAGCATCGGTTACGTCACCGGGCTCGATTACGAGGATCCGAACATCGATCCGCACGCCGAATTTCAGAAATTCAAAACCCATCCAAAGGTCGCCGCGGTTCTCGCCGGTGGTAAAATGATCAAATACGGTGCGAAATCGATAAACGCCGGTGGTTATCACACAATGCCGCAGCTTTATGCCGACGGCGTGCTGATCGTGG
>JBBRUA010000549.1:0-1704 GCA_038248245.1 Pyrinomonadales bacterium
AGCGATCGAGTCGCAGGATGATTCGCGAACTTCCTCCGGTATCGACGAACTTGACCGAGTGCTCGGCGGCGGCATCGTTGCAGGCTCCTTAGTTTTGATCGGCGGAGCACCGGGCATCGGTAAATCAACGATCGTCATTCAAATGGCCGATAAACTTGGACGCGATGGTGCAAAGGTATTGTACGTTTCTGGCGAAGAATCCGAACGCCAGATCAAAATGCGCGGAGAACGCCTGGGCCTCGAAGCAGAGAACCTCTTTCTATTACCCGAGACGAACCTCCAGACAATTATGTCCGAAACGGACAAGCTGAGGCCTGATTTTGTTATCGTCGATTCGATCCAAACCGTTTTTAGCGAACGCATTGAGTCGGCACCGGGAAGTGTTTCGCAGGTTCGGGATGTCGCGGCCCAGTTCATGATGTTCGCGAAGCAGACCGGCACACCGGTCTTCCTTACTGGCCACGTTACGAAAGAAGGTTCGATCGCCGGACCGAAAACGCTCGAACATATCGTCGATACCGTCCTTTATTTCGAAGGCGACCGGCACCACAACCATCGCATCATCCGTGCGACTAAAAACCGCTTCGGTGCGGCAAATGAGATCGGCGTGTTCGAAATGACGAACGCCGGCCTGATCCCGGTCGGCAATCCGTCGGAACTTTTCTTGCAGGAGCGCCCAGAGAACGCGACCGGATCTGTCGTCACCGTCTGTATGGAAGGCACGCGGCCAATGCTCGTCGAGGTGCAGGCCCTTGTCAGCAGCACTAAATTCGGCACCGCCCGGCGCATGACTCAGGGTTTCGACCACAACCGAACGTCGCTTTTGATCGCCGTACTCGAAAAACAGGTTGGTTTCCAACTTGCTGGCGATGACGTTTTCGTCAACGTCGCCGGCGGAATGGAAATAGACGAACCCGCCGCGGACCTTGGCATCATCGCTGCCATCGCCTCGAGTTTCCGCAATCTGCAAGTTCCGCCCGAAACTGCCGTCTTCGGCGAGGTCGGCCTCACCGGTGAGATCCGCGGCGTCCTTCAGGCACAATCGCGTGCAAGAGAAGCTCAGGTTCTTGGATTTAAGAAACTGATTCTGCCGGAATCAAACAAAAAAGGATTGGAGAAGTTGTTAGGAATACGAGTTGTAGGCGTGAAAAATCTGGAACAGGCGATGGACGAGTTATTCTAAAATATGAAACGAATTGAACCTAAACCCGGACAAGAGTCCGTCTGGGACTACCCGAGACCGCCGCAGCTTGAGAGCGTGTCGAAACATATTCGCATCGAGTTCGCGGGCGAGATCATCGCCTCGACAAACTCTGCTTATAGAGTGCTTGAGACAAGTCACCCGCCTGTTTATTATTTGCCGGGCGCCGATATCAAAATGGAATTCGTAATCGCTGCTTCGGGATCAAGCTTTTGCGAATGGAAAGGGAAAGCCGGATATTTCGACCTTCGCGTTGGAACTCGAACAGTTAAGAATGCGGGTTGGTTTTACGCCGATCCAACACTTTCTTTTGCCCCGATCAAAGATTTTCTCGCCTTTTATCCATCAAAAATGGACGCCTGCTATGTCGATGATGAACTAGTTTCATCCCAGCCCGGAGATTTCTACGGCGGCTGGATCACAAGCAATATCGTCGGACCATTTAAGGGTGGCGAAGGCACTTGGGGATGGTGATGCGAACTTTTGTTGAAATCCGCCGTAAA
>JBBRUA010000550.1:0-1697 GCA_038248245.1 Pyrinomonadales bacterium
CGATTTTGTGCTGGTGATGGTGACGAATCAGGACGGTCTAGGGACGGAAGGCTTTCCGGAGACGGCGTTTCATCCGGCGCAGAATTTTGTGCTGCAGGCGCTCGGCGACGAAGGCGTTGAGTTTGCGGACGTGTTTGTCGACCGGACGTTCGAACACGAAAATGCCCCGACGCGAAAGCCCGGGACGGCGATGCTGACCAACTATTTGAGCGGCGAATACGACCTCGCGAACTCGTACGTCATCGGTGACCGCCCGACCGATGTTCAGCTCGCGAAAAATCTTGGTGCGAAGGCGATCTATATAGAAAATCCAAATTTTAAGCTCCAAGAGATCGAGGGCGTTGGCGTTCTCAGCGTCACGGATTGGGACGCGATCTACGAAGCTTTGCGATTGCCGGATCGCCGTATTTCGCACACGCGGACGACGCTTGAGACGGAGATCTCGGTCGAATTAAATCTCGACGGCACGGGACGATCGGAGATCTCGACCGGCATTTCGTTTTTTGATCACATGCTCGAGCAACTTGCGCGGCATGGCGGGCTCGACCTTAATTTGAAGGCGACGGGCGATCTGCATATCGACGAACACCATACGATCGAGGACGTCGCGATCACGCTGGGCGAGGCGTTCGCAGTCGCGCTGGCGGACAAACGCGGGCTTGAGCGATACGGTTTTTCGGTGCCGATGGACGATTGTCTGGCACAGGTCGTGATCGATTTTGGCGGCCGGAACTGGCTCGTTTGGGAAGCGGAGTTCAAACGCGAAAAGATCGGCGAGATGCCGACGGAGATGTTTGTGCATTTCTTTAAATCGTTCACGGACAAGGCTTTATGCAATTTGAACATCAAGGCTGAAGGCACGAACGAACATCACAAGATCGAGGCGATCTTCAAGGCTTTTGCGAAGTCAATAAAAATGGCAGTTCGGCGTCAGGGTTCGAATCTGCCGACGACGAAAGGAGTTTTATGATAGTCGCGATCATAAAATACAACGCCGGAAACACGGCTTCGGTGGCGAATGCCCTTGGGCGTTTGGGTATCGAGCCGCTAATTGCCGATGATGCGGAAACACTGAGATCGGCGGACAAAGTTATCTTTCCCGGTGTCGGCGAGGCGTCGACGGCGATGAAATATCTGCGCGATCGCGGGCTCGACACGGTCATTACTTCGCTAACGCAACCGGTGCTCGGGATCTGTTTGGGCATGCAATTGCTGTGTGCGAGTTCGGAAGAAAACGACACGAAATGCCTCGGCGTCGTGCCGAATCGCGTGCGTAAATTCGAGTCGCAAAGCCTGAAAATTCCGCACGTCGGCTGGAACACGGTTCGCGATCTGAGCTCGAATATTTTCGACGGGATCGAGGGCGGCGAACATCTCTATTTTGTTCACGGATATTATGTCGAGCCGGGGAAGGAAACGACGGCGATGTGCGAATACGAGGTGAAATTCAGTGCGGCGGTCGAGCACCGCAATTTTTACGGCGTTCAGTTTCATCCGGAAAAATCGGGCGATGCAGGGCAGCGGATCTTAGAGAATTTTCTAAAAATATGATCGAAATAATTCCCGCGATGGATCTCCTCGACGGTAAGTGCGTCCGGCTGACGCAGGGTGATTTTTCACAAAAGAAGATCTATTCGGACGATCCGCTCGAGGTCGCGAAGGGATTTGAGAACGCCGGGTTAAAACGGCTGCACATC
>JBBRUA010000551.1:0-1695 GCA_038248245.1 Pyrinomonadales bacterium
CGGCATTGCATGTCTTAATGATAAAATCGACGGCGTCTCTGGGCGAGTCGGTGAGGTGAATCAACTGGAGGTCTTCGGCGGTGATCATCTTTTCGTTAAGCATTGTCGTTGTCAGCCACTGAAGCAGGCCCTGCCAATAGTGCGATCCGAAAAGGACGACGGGGAAGTTGCGTATCTTTTTGGTCTGGATCAGCGTCAAAGCCTCGAAGAGTTCGTCCATCGTGCCGAATCCACCGGGAAAGATAACATAGGCGTTGCTGTACTTGATGAACATCGTCTTACGGACCATGAAATATTTGAAGGTCAGGGATTTCGTCAGATACGGGTTGGCACTCTGTTCAAATGGCAGTTCGATATTGCAGCCGACGGAGGTCGCTTCGGCTTCGAAGGCACCTTGATTGGCCGCCTGCATTATGCCCGGGCCGCCGCCGGTGATGATCTCAAAACCGGCCGCACCGAGTAAATAACCCGTCTCGCGGGCGGACTCATACAGAGCATCGTCAGGATGCGTGCGGGCCGAGCCGAAGATCGACACGCCACGGGTGATCGTTGCAAGCTCGTCAAAACCATTTACAAACTCACCCATGATGCGGAACGTCCGCCATGAATCGGAGGTGCGATACGCGTCCTCCGGCTCCGGCGAGCGGAGCAATACTTCATCATCGGTCAAATGCCAATATCCCGGTGTCGTCTCACGTACCTTGGCTTCCGCCACGGTTGCCGGTACCTCAACCTTTTTCGACGGTACGCCTTTTTTTGTTTTGTTAGATTTAGTAGATGCCATAATCGGAGTGCGGACACTCCTGTCCGCATGAGGGCCGCCTCGGCCCGAATAATTCTTGATCGGAGATCGGACTCTTCTGTTCGACTCGCCTTCGATATGTCGCCGGAGGAACCGGCGATGCGGACAGGAGTGTCCGCACTCCGCACTCCGTTAGATTCCCATGATGTTGTAGCCGCAATCGACATGGAGGATCTCGCCGGTGATACCGGACGATAGATCGCTGACCAAGAAAAGTGCGGTGTTGCCGACCTCGGTGACGGTTACGTTGCGTTTCATTGGCGATTTCTCGCCGACGTAGCTTAGTAGCGAACCCATATTCTTAACGCCGCGTGCGGACAGTGTATTCAAAGGCCCGGCGGAGATGGCGTTGACGCGGATGTTATTCTTCCCCAGATCGGCGGCGAGATAACGCGTCGAAGATTCGAGTGCGGCCTTGGCGACGCCCATCACGTTGTAATTCGAGATCACCTTTTCGGCACCGTAATACGACATCGTCACAATGCTGCCGCCGTCCGTCATCAGCGGCGAAGCCGCGAGTGCGACCTGTGTCAGCGAGAAGGCGCTGATCTCGAGTGCCGTGCGAAACGCTTCGCGGGTCGTCGTCACGAACTCGCCTTCGAGTGCTTCTTTCGGAGCATACGCGATCGAGTGAATGACGAAATCGAGCTTGCCGTATTTATCGCCCACCGCCGCGAAAGCCGCGTCGACCTCCGACTGATTCGTGACGTCGCAGGGCACAACCAACGAATCCGGCAGATCGGCCGCGAGCTTCTCGACGTTTTCCTTCAAACGCTCGCCCTGATACGTGAACGCCAGTTTCGCACCTTGCTCAGCACAGGCCGCCGCACACGCCCAAGCGATCGAACGCTTGTTCGCCACACCGAAAATGATTCCAACTTTGTCTTTTAACA
>JBBRUA010000552.1:0-1689 GCA_038248245.1 Pyrinomonadales bacterium
GAAGGATCAAGAACGCTAGATAGCAGATAACGCTACCCAGGATGCCAGCACGAAATAATGATGCGGATTCCGAAATACTCTGAAATGTTCGGGCCGGATCGTCTTTTGCGATCAGCTGCGATGGCACATAGGCCAGGCTGAACAGCCCTGTCAAGACGACTATCAAGTATAGTAGCCCCGCCAACCTCGCTGTGCCGGCGTTGACACCTAGAAAGCCAGCTTTCATAGTTCCGCTCCTTCCAGATTTGATTCGGACCCCGATTGCCACCTCCACGCAGCGAAAACGACTGAGTGAGATGGTCCTGATTTGACCGACACGAGTGTTGCTTAGAATATCAGAGATATGAGCAACAACGGAACGGTAAGAATTAAACGGAAGTATGACGAGGAGTTCAAGCGGAGTGCGTTGAAGATGATCGATAACGGGCAGACTGTTCGCTCGGTGGCGGAGAGTTTGGGAGTTGGAGAGAATCTGCTGCATAAGTGGAAGTCGACGAGGCGGTCCGGGGCGAGCGATCTTGAAAAGGAAGTGATCGAGCTACGGGCGGCAAAGAGGCAGCTTGAGCTAGAGCGGGACATCTTAAAAAAAGCCTTGAGCATTTTCTCCCGCTAGCCGCAGGGCCGAGGTATGAGGTAATCGAGGAGAAGATGCAGGAATATCCGAAAAGCGAGGTTTTCGCTCTACTGCGGGTGGAGAGGAGTTCGTATTACCGCTGGAGGAGCCGCGAAGACGATCCGGCCGCGAGGCAGATGGCCGAGGCGGTGACGATGGTATTCGGGCGGCACTCGCGGCGGTACGGGAGTCGCCGGATCCATGCCGAGATGACGGCTGAGGGTTATTCGATAAGCCGCCAACGGATCCGCGGGATAATGATCTCTCAGGGCTTGAAAGCGATCCAGCCGAGATCCTATCTGCCCCGAACTACCAATTCCCGCCACACTTTAGGTTACAGTCCAAACTTGCTTCTGGAACTCGCACCGCGGCCCGCAGAGCCTCGCTCGGTGATCGTCGGCGATATTACATACCTGCCGCTGCGGTCCGGCAGATGGTGTTATATGGCGACCTGGACGGATCTGTATTCGAGACGTGTCCTGGGCTGGTCGATCCGCGACGATATGACCGAAAAGCTGGTGATCGAGGCGTTTCAGATGATGCAGGGCCGCACCCGACTGCCAAAGGGCTGCATCATTCATACGGACCGGGGCGGGCAGTACGCTTCGAAGAACTTTCGCCAAATACTGAAAATGCACGGCTGTCGCCAGTCGATGAGCCGAGCGGGCGAAACTTATGACAACGCTTTTGCCGAGAGCCTGTTCTCCCGTTACAAGGCCGAACTGCTCGAAGGCGGAGCGTTTAACGACACCGACGAAGCAAGAATGGAAACATTCCAATACATCGACGGCTATTACAACCCGCTCAGAAGACACTCGAGCCTCGGCTATCTGAGCCCGCTCGCCTTCGAAACCGGTCACCGTCAAAGAACTGAAAACCGCGCGGTTTTCAGTTCTTTGACACCAACATCAATTGACAGAAATTCAACTAAAGGAGTAAAACCTAAGCAACACTCGTGTCCCACTTTTTAGGACCACCTCAGTTGCCCGTCAGGCAGTAGAGCAAAGTTCAAAGCCTGTTATTCTCGTTACCCACGGAAATTTATTAACATTGATCCTGAAGCATTTTGATGAGCA
>JBBRUA010000553.1:0-1682 GCA_038248245.1 Pyrinomonadales bacterium
GGCTTAATCCGTTGCCGAGGTAGAAAGCAATATGAACTTTCAAACCTGTGCTGTCTTTGAGCACGGGTTTATTATTTGCTGGTATATTGCTTAATGTCACAAGGAGGTGTACGACAAATGAACCAATCGATACTCGATTCGAAGAAAGAACTGGTAAGTGAAATCGCCGGGAAATTCCAGGGCGCATTATCCAGCGTCGTCGTCGAATATCGCGGACTCTCCGTTGCCGAAGTCACCCAACTCCGTCGTCTGCTGCGTGCCGAAGGAATCGAGTTCAAAGTTTACAAGAACTCGATGACCCAACGTGCCGTCGAAGACATCGGTTATGGAACTCTGGTGGAAAGTCTGACCGGTCCCAACGCGATTGCTTTTGGAAGCGACGCCGTTGCGCCAAGCCGTATCCTATCGAAGTTTGCCAAGAAACACAAGAAGCTCGTCGTTAAAGGCGGAGTTGTTGAAGGCAAAGTCGTAGATACAGCCACGATTAAGATTTTAGCCGATCTGCCCGGACGTGAAGGCATGATCGCAATGTTACTCGGGTGCCTGCAATCCCCGATCCGCGACTTCGCTTATGCAATTAAGCAAATCGCTGAAAAACAGGAAGTAACCCAATAAGGAGGAATACCAAAATGGCAAAATTATCTGCTCTAGATGTCATCGCCTCACTGAAGGAAATGACCATTCTCGAATTGAATGAACTCATCAAAGCGATCGAAGTCGAATTCGGTGTAACCGCCGCGGCACCTACCGCCGTAGCCGCCGTTGTCGAAGTCGCTGAACCTACCGGACCGGTCGAAGTCGATCTTATCTTAAAGGAAATCGGACCGTCAAAAGTAGCCGTTATTAAAGTTGTCCGCGAAATCACCGGCCTCGGCTTAGTCGAAGCAAAAGGTATCGTCGACAAAGCTCCTAATGTAATCAAAGAAAAATTGAAACCGGAAGAAGCAGCCGAACTGAAAAAGAAATTGGAAGATGCTGGCGCTGTCGTCGAACTGAAATAGTTTCCAACGCGTCAGAGCCTAACCAACAAGGGAGGCGATCGTTTGAAACATTATTTCACCGACAACCGCGAATTGCCTAGTGACCGGAAGGAATTCTCTTTCCGGTTTTTGGGCTTTGACTATAAGTTTACCAGTGATTCCGGCGTGTTCTCAAAGAGCGAAGCCGACGAAGGTTCGTTGCTTTTAGTCAAGACGGTAAATGAATTTACCCTTCACTCACCGATGTTGGATTTAGGCTGCGGCATCGGATTGATGGCATTGCTTCTGAAACGTCTGCAACCGCATCTCGAGATTACGGGAACAGACATTAACTCGCGGGCTGTCGAATGTGCACGCGAAACATCGCTCAAAATGGATCTACCGGTTACGTTTTTGGTCGGCGACGGAGTGTCACTCCTGACGATGCCGTTTGCGACCGTGGTGCTCAACCCCCCTATACGGGCTGGTAAGGCCACAGTCTACCGGTTGTTTCAAGAAAGTTATGATATCTTATCGAACGAAGGAAGTCTTTATGTGGTGATCCGTCGCCAGCAGGGTGCAGCAAGCGCTGCTGTAGAACTGCAACGCATATTTGGCAACGTTTCCCGGCTTGCGGTGAAAAAAGGATATGAAGTCCTGAAATCCTCAAAGAGTACTTGACTTCTTGAAGTTTGTTTGCTATCATAATAAATTGCATAATAC
>JBBRUA010000554.1:0-1667 GCA_038248245.1 Pyrinomonadales bacterium
GACGTAGCAGAGCATCGCACAACCAAACCAGCCGATCATCGCGGCTCCAATACCGCTCGTGATATGGTCGTAACCCGGTGCTATGTCGGTCGTCAGCGGCCCGAGCGTGTAAAACGGAGCCTCGCCGCAGATCTCGAGCTGTTTGTCCATGTTTTCCTTGATCATATGCATCGGCACGTGGCCGGGGCCCTCGATCATCGTCTGGCAATCCATTTCCCAGGCGATCTTGGTCAGCTCGCCGAGAGTGTCGAGCTCGGCGAATTGCGCTTCGTCGTTGGCATCGGCGATGGAACCGGGACGCAAACCGTCGCCAAGCGAAAACGCCACGTCGTATGTTCGCATGATCTCGCAGATCTCCCGGAACCGTGTGTAGAGAAAGCTTTCCTCGTGATGCGAGAGGCACCATTTCGCCATGATCGAACCACCGCGGGAAACGATTCCGGTCGTACGTTTGGCGGTCAGCGGACTATACGGCAGACGAACGCCCGCGTGGATCGTAAAGTAGTCGACGCCCTGCTCAGCCTGTTCGATCAGCGTATCGCGATAGATCTCCCAGGTCAGGTCCTCGGCCTTGCCGTTTACCTTTTCTAGAGCTTGATAAATGGGAACGGTACCGATCGGCACCGGCGAATTGCGAAGTATCCATTCGCGGGTCGCGTGGATGTTCTTACCGGTCGAGAGGTCCATCACCGTATCGGCTCCCCATAGCGTCGACCAACGCATTTTCTCGACCTCTTCCTCTATCGACGAAGCGATAGCGGAGTTGCCGATATTGGCATTGATCTTCACCAGGAAGTTTCGACCGATCGCCATCGGTTCTGATTCCGGATGATTGATATTGTTTGGAATGATCGCCCGGCCGCGAGCTATCTCGCTACGAACAAATTCGGGAGTAACAAATTCCGGGATCGACGCTCCAAACGACTCGCCCTTGTGCTGATGATTGAGCGAACTCCGGTCGCTTCGCTCCGATAGGCGGACAAGAGTGTCCGCACTGCGGCCAAGGTTTTCTCGCATCGCCACGTACTCCATCTCGGGAGTGATAATTCCCTTTCGGGCGTAATGCATCTGCGTAACGCAGGCACCATCTTTTGCTCTCAGCGGTGCACGGCGAAGTCCGGGAAACTCTTCGAGAGTGCCGCGGTCATTCGCCTTAGCGATCTCTTCCGCACCTTTTGTCAGATATCCGTTATCCTGCGGCAATACCTCGCGGCCCACATATTCCTCGACGTCGCCACGGCCTACGATCCAGTCACGGCGAAGTGCCGGCAAGCCTTCGCGAACATCGCACTTCTCGTCCGGATCGGTCCAAACACCGCTCGTGTCATAAACCCGAACCGGCGGATTCTCTTCAAGGTTCCCGTCAAAGTCCTTGGTCGGCGACAAAGCGATCTCGCGAAACGGGACGCGCAGATTATGCTTACTCTGATTTACGGTCGAACCGTTCGTCTCCACATAAACCTTTTGCGAAGCCGGCAACTGCACCTGATCGCTCGTCTGTTCTTTTGCTTCTTCTGTTTTCTGACTACTGTCTACTAATTTCTGATTCATTGTTTTTCTCCCTTCGTCGGTATTATCCGCATCAGGTTTTTAGGGTAATGTTATCTAAAACAACTCTCAGCCCGGTCGGCTCCCCTGAAAACGCTTTGCTACTAGTTCACTTCCTA
>JBBRUA010000555.1:0-1661 GCA_038248245.1 Pyrinomonadales bacterium
GCTACACCTATCGCCTCCGCCGCAACCTCGACGCCGAGATTTTTTACGAAGGCTCGATACCTATCCTAAAATACGACGAACCCGAAAACTGGCGTGAAAACTTCAGCCGGTACGACTACCGCTGGTAAATTATTTCGATACCTGATTCACCGCAAGGATCTTAAGAGTAGAATTTTCCTGCACGAAAACCACGTATCTAACATTTTCCGTCTTCCAATCCGAGTTTGCCGGCAACGCAACGTCGAAGGCCTTTCCCGTATCTTTCCTATCTATGGTGCCGATCTGTTTCAACTCGCGCACGACTGAGGTGTGTTCGAGCGTTCTGCCCGAGTTCTCACCGTTCGCAATTCGATTGGATAGCTCGCTCTCCGCAACCGCCAGAAAAATAGTTGCTCGATTACCCGAATTTAGTCCCGAAACCGTTCCCGTCAGCTTATTATTATCGATCTTGATCTCGATGGTTCCCTTCGCGGTCGAAGCACTCTTTGCGATCTCCTCATTCGCCTGGCCGCGATTCGAACCGACAAACTCACTCACACCATCAACGACGATCTGCGGTGTGTAGCTCGAATCAATTCCGAACCTCGCCGCGTAAGCTTTCTGTCGTTTGGAAAATTCAGCCGACGAGAATCTGTCCTTCCAACCAAGCCGATCCCAATAATCCACATGAAAACCAAGGGTGATAACATCGGCATTCGGTATCAGTTGATCCCGCTGCAGCGTCGCCAAAACTTTATCAGCCGGCGGACAACTTGAGCAGCCCTCGGACGTAAATAGCTCGACCAAAACCGGTTGCTTACCGCCTTTGGCAATCGGCATTACTGGAAGATCTGCCATTGTATTCTCCTGGGCCGATTGCGTCACGCAGCCTGAGAAACTGGTTGTTATCACGAGTATAACGGTTAAGATTATTGCATTCATATACCTGAAATATGGCGGGCGTCGGGTGATTTATTCCCGCTTTGTTTGGCCGATACGGATTTGGTAAAATAATAGATTACTTTGGGCGACGAGATCTGATCTATGGCGGCTGCGAAAACAAAAGAGGAACAGATCATCGTTCGCGGTGCTCGCACTCACAATCTTAAAAATATCACGGTTTCGCTACCGGTCAACAAACTGACGGTTATTACCGGTGTGTCAGGTTCGGGCAAATCTTCGCTTGCCTTTGACACGCTCTATGCCGAAGGCCAGCGTCGATACGTTGAATCGCTTTCCGCGTACGCCCGCCAGTTTCTCGAGCGAATGGATAAACCGGATGTCGATGAGATCACCGGAATTTCGCCCGCGATCGCGATTCGGCAAAAGAACTCAACAAAAAATCCGCGCTCCACCGTCGCGACCCAAACTGAGATCTACGATTACCTGCGGCTGCTGTTCGCTCGTGCGGGAATGACGATCTGCCACGTTTGCGGACGCGAGGTGAAGAAAGATTCACCGGAATCTGCCGCCGACGAAACGCTCGCCGAATTAAAAGACGGGACACGTTTTTACGTTCTCTTCCCGATCCAGGACGAGGTTTCCCGCGAAATCGTTAAAACGGCCAAGAAAGCTAAACCGAAAGCATCCTCGGAGAATCTGAGCACAACCGCATTTCTCATTTCCCTACTTCAGCAAGGGTTTTCCCGTCTGTTTCGTGGCGGTGAGATGATCGAGCTTCA
>JBBRUA010000556.1:0-1661 GCA_038248245.1 Pyrinomonadales bacterium
GTCGAATGCGGCGACGGGCAGCGGGCTTTCGCTCCGCTCGATAAATGTTGACGCAAGTGGGTTTGCAAAATCTGCGTGAAAATCGAACAGGCGAATGGCGTCCGAAGCCTCGCCGTATTCGTCCGCCGAATAACTCGCGAAGATATTTGGCGCTCCCGCCGCCGGAGGCCTCAGGCCGTCGAGGTCGGATGGAAGAATGTTGCCACGCCGCGCCGCCGAGAGCGAGGGTCGGGTGAAATATACGTAGCTGGCCGACGGGTCGCCCGCGAGCATTTTGGTGCGGTCAAAGGCGAACATTCCCGTTCCCGAATAGTCCGAACCAATGAACTCCTCAGTCGACATATAATAACCGTCCGGCCAAACGCCGAACTTACCAAAATCGTTGATCCTGACGTTCGGCATCGCGAATTCGTACGCGTACCAGGCACCGGTCGGGTCGCCGGTCTTCGAAACCGCGATCATCTGCCGAAATGGCGGAAATGCGTCGCAGTATTGGCTGATCAGCCAGCGGTCGGCGAGTGGATCATAAAGCACGACCGGCAAACCGTCATTTCGGGTCGAACAAACAGTATTGAGCGGTGCGAACAGCGTGCTGAACTTGAATGGCGGCGTGAGCGGTTCGCCGCTTTTGCTGTAAACGCGAACGAGAGCATTGACCACTTGTACGTAATGATCCGGCCCGACATCGCCGTTGACATCCGGCGGAATAATGACAGCTTCGTAGGCGTCGATATTGTTGTAATTCGAAAGGCCGTCAAAAGTCAGTGACGGCGTCGGCATCGGCAGAGCAGAGGTGAGCGCAAGAGCCGATTCGCCTTTGCTGTCCGTCGATTTGCGAAATGATGTGGCGGCAGGAACCGACCCTATCTCTCGTAACCCAAAAGCTTTACCAGATTTCGCTTTTGCCTCTGACACAATATCCGAAACACGCGCAGATTCGCCAAAGGCGACCGCTTTCCCCACCATCGGAGCGGAGATCGGAGCGTCATCCGGGCGATTCGTCGACGAACGGCTCTCCGCCGTTTGCTCGTAAATAAGCGCCGCTGCGAGGACGATCAAACCAATGAAAAGTAATGCTTTTTGCTTCATCGTCTACTCCGGAAAATCCATTTGGTAATTACAATGATAAAACGAATAATGATCTGAAACAACAAAAAAAGGGGCCGCCTGAAATGGCAACCTCATTTTTTGTCGAAAAAAACCGGATATTGCTTGAATAATAAAGACCGATCAATACCAATGCTACTCACCGCCAAAAACCCTCTCACACGGCCCCGATTTTTAGTTTCCTTGCCATTGTTTGCTTTTGGTGGTGATCAAAAGATAATGGTTCGATAAGGAATTGCAGCATTGCGGGCACGATTCCAGATTCAGGGCAGCGACCCCAGATTCGGGGCGAAGCCCGCCGGACCTCCTAAAACAGTACCTTGGCGGCGAATTGGAGAGATCGGGCGCCGCCGACTGTGTAGAGGGAATTGAAGCCGGTTCCGGATGATCCGCTTAATTGGTTTGCGAGAACTGAATTCGCCTGACCGAACGTAAGGTTTCGCACGCCGGCGGGATTTGTGGCATTAACCGTGAACAGGTTTGAACTATCGACCGCAAAATTGACTTGATTCAAGACATTAAAAGCCTCACCGCGAAGTTGGAGCCGAAGTCGA
>JBBRUA010000557.1:0-1639 GCA_038248245.1 Pyrinomonadales bacterium
ACGTGTGCGGTTCGTTATGTGCCGCCCTCGACCACTATTACAATCACTGATCTGACGCCATCGACGCCGATGAAGGTCTCGTCTTGCGGATCGAGCGGCAGTTCGTTGGTTCAAACGAGTGCGACCTCTGCGACAGTGAAGTCGAGTCCGACCGACAATAAGTGGTGTTTTCAGGGCGAGGACAAACGGTACAGGATAACGTTCGCAGGCGACCAGTCATCCGGGCCGATCACTTACAACTGGGTGGCCCAGACGGACGATCGGACACGCGGTTTTTACAACATTAGGGACTACGGTGCGGTGGGCGACGGAAGTACGGACGACACGCTTGCCTTCCGCAGCGTGATGGCGGCGGTCGCCTCGAACAATGGCGGCACGCTGACGATCCCGGACGGGGACTACATCATCACCTCTCCGATCGCTCTCCCGTCCGGAATAACGATTCAGGGCACAAATGGCCTTCACTCGATGGCGTCGACAAGTGACCTAACACGGAAAAACCCGGCCCGGATCACGCTCAAAGGCAGAAACACCTCACTTTTCAGAGTTGGTGAATGCACGGAAAAGGTGTCCTTTCGCGATATCGAGCTT
This sequence comes from Pyrinomonadales bacterium, assembly GCA_038248245.1. Lineage (GTDB taxonomy): Bacteria > Acidobacteriota > Blastocatellia > Pyrinomonadales > Pyrinomonadaceae > OLB17. Next base: position 592 of record JBBRUA010000557.1, read on the forward strand.
TATTCTCAAAGTTCCGAGGGTACGAACGGTGTTGAGGCGTACGGTGCTTACATCTCGTCTCAAGGCTTCAATTTCGATCGCGTCACGTTTCAGAATTTTAACCGAGGCATTAACGCCTACGGCCTTCCGCAAACAGATCTCGCCTGGCAGTTTGACTACATTAAGATCAATAATTGTCGCTTTATTTACAATACGGACGCGGGTCTATTTGTTAATTCCCGAAACACCGATTGGAAGATCGAAAGTTCCCTTTTTATCAATCCCAAAAAAGGCCCGAACCAAAACGCCAACTCCATGCACTTCGAACGCGTCGGAATGGTCCTGATCCAGGATACATTCGGCGGAGGCTTTTGTAACGCACTCGGTGGGACGTTCATCAACATTCTCGACAGCGGTGTCATGACCATTATTGGTTCGCAAACGGAATATATGACCGCTTCGATCGTCTATAACGGAGTAGAAAATCCGTATGCCGGTGATTATTCCTACCCTATTAATGTAGTCAACTCAATTTTCGCCAACGACATAATCTTTAAGGCCCGCCGAACTTTTGTCTCTAGCGGCAGTTTCTACGGTCCAAACACGTTTAAAGCCGATGAACGCTTGCGGGTATATTCGACCGGCGACAGGTTTTGTTACGACGGAAATATACTCGGTTGTCAGGGAGCGACAAAAAATAACTTTGACAAGGCAACTATCATTTTCATGACTGGACAGCCGTCGGAAGGTTCGGTTCCCGGACATCCGACATTTTTCGGAACGGATGTAAAATTCGGAGCTCCGGTGCAGATGCCATTCTTTCCTTCGAATACACTGCCGACCGGAAAGCCGAACGGCAGTATGGTCTATTGTACCGATTGCCGTCGGTCAACGACTCCATGCCAAGGCGGCGGGAGCGGAGCCCCCGCATTGGTGGGGGCTAATCAGTGGGCGTGTTTGTAAGAGTAAACTCTGTGCAAACTAAAAAGGCCGCGATTCGCTCCCCGGAAAAGCCGCGACAAATAGCGACCGCGATCCTGTCGCGAACGGCGACAAATTAGAGCCTTCC
>JBBRUA010000558.1:0-1628 GCA_038248245.1 Pyrinomonadales bacterium
GTCGCCAATGTAGCAAATAGCCTGCCGTGCTTGAATCCCCGCAAACTAAGTAGTCCGCCCGACAACGCACGAATTTTATTGTTTGCACCCGCGCAGCACGAGAACCTCTATACAATCGTTGTGATTAATATGAACGTCCAGCACGGACACCGCTAGATCGTGATAATAGTGCTGAAGCTCATTCCGAGAAGGGATGAGATACGACAAAAGAATTCCCCCGAAATTCCCCCGGAGATCTATTTAGCAAAAATAATGGCCACCCTATTCCTAGGCTGGCCAATAAGTGATTGTAAATTAAGGATTAGGTTGGTACTGGGGACGGGAATCGAACCCGTACGCCCCTAAAGGCACAGGATTTTAAGTCCTGGGCGTCTACCAATTCCGCCACCCCAGCACGCTCTGAAAGGTTATCATTATTGACGGCGGACGGCAAAAACGTCAACGATCTACTGCAGACAAAGCCGATTCGGACGGGCGGCATAGCCGCTAGATGGTTTTTTTAAGATGACCGGAAAAGCAGAGCTTTTCTGCAAATAGAGCGGTAAGCGGACTTTGATAGAGTATTGTCAGTGCGTGCTCGGATCTTAGGTTTTCGATCGATGCGATTCGCACTGTGCTATGATTTAGGCGAACTGTTCGGACGATAAAATATGGATCAGATCGGATGGATTTTGTGGTTGATCGCCGGGGTCGTTTTGATCGTGGCTGAGATCTTTACGCTTAGCTTTTTTCTGTTGTGGTTTGGTATCGGGGCGATCGCGGCGGCTTTGGCGGCGGTGTTGGGGTTTGGGCCGGGGGTTCAGATTGCGGCGTTTATTGTTGTGTCGATTGGGCTAACGGCGATGTCGAGGACGTTGTTTTCTCAGTATTTCGCCAGCGGCGGAGCGGACGAACGCAAAATGGGGATCGATTCCTTGCCCGGCCAGATCGGCACCGTCACCGAGGCTAGTAAGGGTTCGTTGAATGAAGGCGCCGTCAGAGTTTTTGGCTCGATCTGGACCGCTTTTCCCGTGGATGACATCGCACTCGCGGATGGGGAAAAAGTTGAAGTTGTCGAGGTAAAAGGTTCGTCAATCTACGTAAAACGGATCACAAACGAACTCCCGGGTTGGAAGCAGGATTAAAGTATTTCGGCCGTGTCTTGATCCGCTGTATCGTGGATGCCGCCGAGGTCGATCAGCTCGAGTTTAACGTCGTCGCCGACCGCTTCGGGCAATTCGTCACCGAGGCATTTCGTGATAATGACCGTAATGTTGTCTTCTCCGCCGTTTTCGTTCGCTTCACGGACGAGTTCCACGCAGGCATTCTCTAACTTCTCAAAATTATCGAGCACGATCCGCTGCATGCTGGCGGCGCTGACCTTGTTCGACAAACCATCGCTGCAAAGCAGAAACACATCGTTACGATGCGGAGCGACGCGAGCAGAGACAGGATAGATCTCGTTCTGCGCACCGAGTGCCTGAAGGATCACGTTTTTCAGCGTGTGAGTTTCGGCTTCTTCAGGTGAAATTTGATTGGCGTCGATCAATTGCTGGACGAGCGATTGGTCTTTTGTGACCTGATATATCTTGCCGTTCCTGACCAAATACGCTCGGCTGTCGCCGACTTGAATAATATCCGCCGCCTCA
>JBBRUA010000559.1:0-1628 GCA_038248245.1 Pyrinomonadales bacterium
ACTCAACCCGCATCGGGAGACTTGATGAGGCGACTGCAGCAAGAAAGCCGGTGCTACGGTGGAGGGCCGAGGCTGAAACACTTACTCATTCAGCATAAATCGCTCATATCAGTCTTGAGGCACCGGATAAATTGCATGACTTTCAACTTATGAAGTGGGATCTCTTGACTTGAACCTCAGTATTGAGCCGTGATTGAATCCCGCGGCTCTTTTTATTAAATGTCCACTCGATCAGTATTTCACCGGATAGGTAAGATTGCTCGGCTGTCCATCATTGCCGTATGGGCTATGCTGCTCGTCGTCTGCCTGACTCTCTACTTGGTCTATCCAAACAAGTTTGCCCCTCAAGAGATAGCGGCATTTCTACGCGAGTTTCATGGAAGTATATGGCTCGTTTACCTCGCTATGTCGGCCTTGCGCGGAATTACATTATTACCGAGTACGCCGTTAGTCATTGCAGGGGCAATGATTTTTCCCGACCAGCTTCTTTGGGTTTTTGTCGTCTCAATGACGGGAATTGCGCTGTCATCAACGATGATCTACTACTTCTCCGAATTTTTGGGTTTTGACGAATTCTTCGAGAACAAAAATCCCGCCCTGGCAGAGAAGCTAAAGAGGAAGATGGAGCACCCGCTCGGATTTCTCTTCGTCGCCGGATGGGCATTTTTTCCGTTCGTACCGACCGACCTGGTGTGTTATCTTGCAGGCACGATCCGTATGAGCTTTATTAAATTCATTGCGGCGATACTCGTCGGTGAATCCATACTTTGTTATTTCTACGTTTTCCTCGGCGGCTCGCTGATCAACAAACTTTGGTGAACCGTTCGGCCTCAGTTTGTCACAACGGGCGGTTTCCACTAAAATCAGCAAAGGATTTAAGAGCCAGAATTATAACTTATGACCACGATCGGCATCCCTAAAGAGATCCATCCGGGCGAAAAGCGCGTGGCGGCGACTCCGCAAACGATCATTCGCCTTAGAAAGCTTGGCTTTGACGTGCAGGTCGAGACACACGCCGGGCATGGCATAAACTGCATCGACAGCGAATATCGCGAAGCCGGTGCGACGATCGTCGATGAAACCAAAGAGCTGTGGGCGACCTCTGACGTGATCTTGAAAGTCCGCCCGCCGGAGCACAACGCCGACCTCCGAATCCACGAGGCCGACCTGATGAAAGAGGGCGGCACCCTGATCGGCTTTATGTGGCCGGCCCAAAACCGCGATATCATCGACAAACTCGCCGCCCGAAAAGCGACGGTTTTCGGTATGGACTGCATTCCGCGTATCACTCGGGCGCAGAAGATGGACACGCTCTCGGCGATGGCGAACATTGCCGGTTACCGGGCGATAATCGAGGCCGCGAACAATTTCCCGAGATTTTTTGGCGGGCAGATCACCGCCGCCGGTCGAATTGATCCGGCAAAGGTGATGGTCATCGGCGCAGGCGTTGCCGGACTTTCGGCGATCGGAGCGGCACGCTCGCTGGGAGCGATCGTCCGGGCATTTGACCCGCGTTCAGCAACAAAAGAGCAGGTCGCGTCGATGGGAGCCGAGTTTCTCGAAGTAAACGTCGAAGAAGAAGGCGAAGGCAAGGGCGGCTACGCCAAGGTCATGTCCGACGCGTTTCT
>JBBRUA010000560.1:0-1610 GCA_038248245.1 Pyrinomonadales bacterium
CGGTCGGCAGTTCCGAATGCCTGTCTCGATTTCTCAGTGCCTCCGCGACTCTGTGGTTAACCTTTTTAAATTTTTCTGATCACTTCGAGAACGTCCTTATCCGCCGGGCGAAATAGGCTGAGGGCCTCGGCTTTGTGGTAGGCGATCCGGCCTTCGCCGTCGATGACAACCACGCCTCTGGCAGAGCGTCCGGGAAGCCAGGATTTCATATCGTACATTTCCGAGACTTTGCGCCCCGCGTCCGAAAGCAATCGCAGCGGCAACTGATTCTTCTCCGCAAACCCTTTATGTGACTCGACCGAGTCAGTCGATATCCCAACCACCTCAGCCCCAGTCGCCTGATACTCCGACCAATGATCCCGAACCGAACAAAGCTGCGCCGTACAAACCGGCGTATTGTCACCCGGATAAAACAGCAGAACGACAGGTTTGCCCTTGTGATCGCTGAGAGTCCAAATGTTTCCTTCGCCGTCGGGTAATGTGAAATCAGGAGCCGGATCAAATGTTTTCATACAGGTTGTTCTATCGTTTCGTAAATCGCCTCTCGATTCGATTCATACTCTTTCAACGTCCTTCCTTCTTCGTTCTTCCACTCAGTCAATCCATTCGCATTTCGTCCCATTACCATGACGGCAGCCGTAGAAGGACTACTAAAGATGTAATCGTCAGAAAACTCAAAGAACGCACCTCGGTCTACCAAAACGCCTTCAGTTATTAGCCTTTGTCGAAGACCAACAAAGTTAGGCGTCATCGAGTTTACTATGGTTGCAGCTGCCTTTGATCCCTTAAACACTACGAACCCTTCCGATGTCGGCTCGCCCTGACCGTCAGCACCACGTGCTGATCGAATAAAGAAAATCACCTGCTTTTGCTTCGGCATAAATTCTCTCTTTTCATCAAACACCTTGTGGCCGAGTGTGTTGACAAGCATCTTGATGTTTTCAATAAATTCTTCCATTTCCGCACGGTCAGATTCAGAAATTTGAGATTGTGTCGGCGTTACGGAGTTGTCAATTGTGTACCGGTTAGCAGATCCCGCAATTACATGCAGACGATTCTCTAAATATTTGATATGTGCCTTATTCAGATTTTCGTCTTTGCTGATAAAAACGATGGCCTCGTTCCAGAACTCTTTCTGGGTCAGCTGTTGATTTAGCCGTTTCAGCACGGATTCAGCTTCTCCGATATAAATTTGTTCTTTTTCATCGTCGCGTTTACCAAATAGCAAATAAACCCCGGTACTTGATAGGTCATTTCGATCCGTACAGTCTTTAATCTTAATTCTTGGTATTTTATATGCTTTTCCCGACCAGTTCGAGATTTCGCAGCTCATTCGCCCATTGGGATCACCATCGATTAGAAAAATCTTTATTGTTTTGCCGAATTTCATTTCTTTATTTGTCGCAAGCCATAATTTACAAAACAAAATCCCTGATATCCCTAAACGGCTTCTCCGCGTCTGTAAAATCCGGCCGGTAATAGTGCGATGCCGATTCGTATTCCTGCATGAAGCCTTCCTCGATGCCGAGGTCGTTTAGTAGGCTGACGGCCTCAAACCATTCGCCCTCGGAGATGCGGCGGGACAGTAGGATGTAGCGGTCGTCGGTGGC
>JBBRUA010000561.1:0-1595 GCA_038248245.1 Pyrinomonadales bacterium
CGGTTTTTTGCTGTTTATCGTAAAATTCGAAAAAAACTTACCTTTCGCGAAAAAAAAGTAGTGACAAACGGCTCAGGTCTCTGTTACCATTTTATTACAGGTTGGAACACACGAGGCTCGCGAGTATTAATTGCAGCAACTTACGATTTGGAATCCTCAACTTATTCGTTGTGAAATGCGTACCTGATTATGTGTTTCGATCACTCTGTGAAAGTCAGAGCAAAGTTCGAGCTTTTAAGCGAACTAAATTTGCAGATAAGGAGAATAAAACGTGGCAGCAGCTAGACCGATGACATTGCAAGACAGGGTTTTGCAAATTGACCATATCCAAGCACGCCGGTTTTCTAAATTGTCGGGAGACACCTTGGAGATCGCGACGGAAGGAATCATTAGACATCTCAGGGCATGCGTCCGAATGGATGTTAATCCTGATGCGTCCGCCGTCCGTGAGATCATCGACGACGCTCTTAACGGCAGGCGGGTGTTTGCAGAAACATCGAATGATTTATTAGCCGCCTAAAATTAGCTTTTATATTTTTTTAGTAATACCTATTTTGACCGCTCTTTTCGAGCGGTCTTTTTTTGCGTCCGGCTCAGCGGGTTTTGAGCCGATGCAACACGTATTTCCCGAACGTTTCGCCGCCATCACGCTCGTACCATTTATCGATGTTATTAAAATCCGGAGGTGAATCCGCAAGCGTTATCGCGTAGTTGAGCGGCGGATTCGTCGCTTTGAGCGGGTCAAAGGTCTTGGCGTATTCGCCGAATTTACGCATCTCGTCGTCGATCTCGCCGAATGTGAGCGGCTTATATTCTGAGTTCAGCCGGTCGGTGTGCCTGCCCCAGCCGAAAAGAGCGATGACCGAAACAAAATCGGTCCCGTTCTTTATGCCGGAGGCTAATTGACGATCGCTGATTCCCTGATAATAAAGGTATTGATAATAGCGTTCCTTGTTCTCCTGCCAGGTTCCGCCCGCAAAAACATGCTGGTGCCTCGCCCACAGCACGGATTGCGGAGCCAGCGTCGGTAGATCGTCGCCCTGGGCTATCCCGAAATGCATGACGACCGCCGCCTGCGGATTCGGCTCGTTCCGGCCGATCTCGTCGAGCCGTCGGGCCACCGGTAATGCTTCGTCGCGAATAACATTTACATCGTCGAGCACGCGGACCGTGTAATGACATTCCACAAATCCCCATCCGGCCGCGACCAAAGCGAACCCGACCATCGCCAACCTTCCAACCAACGCTTCCCGCTTTTCAACTTTCAACCACAACAGTCCCAAGGTTACTACCAGCGACAGTCCGGCAACGTAATTGCCGATAAATACCTGATAATGGATCGGCTGCAGCGATTGGCCGGTGATCACCTGCTGATTAAAAACGACAAGCGGCACCAGAGCAAGCGAGATCGCGAACAGAACGCTTCGATCTCTAAGAACCAACACCTTCATCACGACCGCCGCCGCGATCACCGCTAGAACGACATAGCCGATCAGCTCCGGGACCCGAAACAGGTCGGGAGCATGAGTTCGAACCAAAAGCTGCACGTCGTCCATCGTATGCGAACGCTTCGACAACAAATACGCGTACGGCAA
>JBBRUA010000562.1:0-1594 GCA_038248245.1 Pyrinomonadales bacterium
CATCTTGCCGCCATCGGCGAACTCGTCGGCAACGTCTATCCGAACAAGTTTACGCGGTCGGCTGTATCGGGTCGGGAAGATACGATCACGAACGTGCTGCATTTCTCGCCGGTCGTCGCGATCGTTGACGAGATCAAAGCGATCGTCGCGACGCTGGCTGAGCGGGAGCGGCCGCCGGCGGAGATCAAAGATGCTCTGAATGAGAAGCTCAAGGCGTTCGGCAGCGTGCGGATATCGGGCCGTTTGACGACGCCGCCGCGGGGGAATTTTGTTCATCTGACGGACGGGATCAATAAGCTGCAGGTCTATTGCGACAAGAAAGGCGGTGCCGCACTCGTAAAGAATGACGGCAAAGACACGCTCGACACCGAGAATGGCTGGAAGGCGTGGCAACTGCTCGATCACGGCGATTTTATTGGTGTCGAAGGATATTTGTTCATCACCAACACCGGCGAGCTGAGCGTTCACATCGAAAAGCTGCAGTTCCTTGCCAAAGCGATGCTCCCGATGCCGGACAAAATGCACGGAATCGCCGATGCCGAGATAAAGCAGCGTCAGCGATATGTCGATCTGATCGGCTCAAGCCTCAAGTCAGAACCACCTGCGTCAGCGGGTGGTGCGAACGCCGGCGTTGCAAACGTCGATGGAGATGCGGACGCCACGCCACCCGCTGACGCAGGCGGTACTGACCTGTCGACCCGCGAGGTTTTCGAACGCCGGGCGAAGATAATCTCGTCCATGCGGCGTTTCCTTGAGGACGCGGGTTACATCGAGGTCGAGACGCCGATGCTCACGCCGAAAGCAACGGGTGCCGCGGCGAAGCCTTTCGAGACGCACCACAACGCGCTAGATATTACGCTCTACGCCCGGATTGCACCCGAGCTTTATCTCAAACGGCTGCTCGTCGGCGGCTTTGAAAAGGTCTACGAGCTCAACCGAAATTTCCGCAACGAGGGCCTCTCGTTCAAGCACAATCCTGAATTCACAATGCTCGAATTCTATTGTGCCTACATGGACGTAGAGGGAATGATGGATTTCTGCGAAGAGTTGATGCGGCAAAGCGTTCAGAAAGCGACCGGCGGACTGGTTGTGAACTATGAAGGCAATGAGATCGATTTCAGCAAGTTCGAGCGGATAACGATGAAGGATGCGGTGGCCCGTATGTCAGAACCGGGAGCGGTAGCGACCGGCATCTTAGACGACGGGCAGAAGAAGCCAGTCGCTATCGCTCCCGGTTCTGACATGAGTGATGCCGATCTCATGGAGACTTTTGAGAACGAGGTCGAAGCGACGTTAATAAATCCCACCTTCATCATCGACTACCCTAAATCCATCTCCCCTTTATCGAAGGCTTCGCCGAGCAATCCGCAGATCGCCGAACGGTTCGAGCTGTTCATAAATGGTATGGAGGTCGCGAACGGTTTTAGCGAGTTGAACGATCCGAAGGAGCAGTACGAACGCTTTGTTGATCAGATGACGGCTCGCGAGGGCGGGGACGAAGAGGCGATGGTGCTGGACGAAGACTACATCCGTGCCCTCAGCTACGGCATGCCGCCCGCCGCCGGCATCGGCATCGGCATCGACCGCCTCGTCA
>JBBRUA010000563.1:0-1592 GCA_038248245.1 Pyrinomonadales bacterium
ATACCGCCGCAGCGGTGAAAAGTAAATTTTTATACAAGGTCATTCTCCATTCGATTTTAATATTTGTCATGCAAAAGCTAGGCTAAACTAGTGGCCCAGGTACGCGAAACGCGTGCGAGTTCGATGAAGACATCTTCGTCCGAGTTGCGTGTTCGTTTGAGCGTTTTGAAACTGTGATCGGCAGTATCGACGAGGTGTAGAGTAACATCTTTTCCGAGACTTTTGACAACCGGTTCGAGCAAGATCGGCTCAGCAAGTGCGTCACGCGTTCCCGTCAGAAAAAGCATCGGGATATTTATCGCCGACAAATGGTCCGCCCGCTTCGTCGCCGGCTCTCCCGCCGGATGCAGCGGAAACGAAAAGAACATCAGGCCTTTTACTCCCTCGATCGGAGATTCCGACTGAGCCGTCGATGTCATCCTCCCGCTGAACGAATGCCCGCCAGCTAATAACGGCAAACCCGGAGCCGCTTCGCCGGCCGCCTTCACAGCAGATCTTATCGTCTCCACACAGGTCGCCACCGAATTCCGCCCGCCGCCTTTCTCAGAATAAGGAAAGTTATACCGAAACGTCGCGATATTTTGTTCAGCTAATCGCTCCGCGATCGTCGCCAACATCGGGTTGCGCATATTCGAACTCGCCCCGTGACCAACAACCAGCAAATGCGTCGCACCCTCCGGGCGCATCAGGATCGCCGAAACTTCGCCTTTTTCAGGTGTGGCTCTGAATGCTGATTGTTTCATCGTTGCTCTATTTTCTTAAAAGAGGTTAAAGAATTTCTTTATCCCGCCATTTTTCTATTTCTTGACCATTGACAACGATGGTTTTCAAGCAACGAAACTGTCGACCCGACTTTGTCGGCTCGAACTCAATCGTGTGAAGAAAAAGTGATGGCGAGATCGTGTAATCGGAAAAATACTCTTGCCATCTACTTATTACACTAAAAATAAATTCGGAATAAACATTTTCAGGACAGTAGGTAAGCAAAAAGGCGTGAGACGTATCGTGACTTTTGCAGGTTTCTCGAAGCTTTTCAAGTTCCTTACCCGAGCCGAAAATATCGTGGTAGTTCCATTCCCATTCTGCGGCGATCAGAACTTCGGGTTCCTCGTCGCGGCTTTCTATTAATGCGTCTCTTTTGCCGCCGCTTTCAAACTTGCAGGTGAAACCGAGTATCTTGCAGGCTTGCGCGATTGCACCCGCTGTATGGTACGTCCAGCCACTGGTAGTCGCACCAAAATCTCCCGAATTAAGCGGGTAATTTGGAGAATCAGTACAAAAGAGATGAACGAACAAGATAGAAAAGATTTCTGGCTCAGAATGTATTTTCGGTTCAGTCGCACCGAGTTGCTGAAGGATTAAATTCTCTTGATCCGAAGTTGGCCTAAGATTAAATCTGCTTTCGCTATTCTCTGCGAGCGAAAAAACAATCTTCTCATCCCTCGCCTCCCGACCAAATAACTTCAAATCGAGGTCAACTATGATATTTCGGTGGGTAAGTGCGGCTTTTACTTGCTCGATTCGGTCTGCTGTGCGCCGAGCAAATCAGAATCGTTTCCAAAATACGCCACTTCGAATCATCTTCCGACGAT
>JBBRUA010000564.1:0-1576 GCA_038248245.1 Pyrinomonadales bacterium
AGCGGTTCAGTGCTCCGTCTAAGGTCGGCAATTACTACATTTATTCTAAGAATGACGGCCTGCAGAATCAGAGCGTTCTGTACAAAACCTCGTCGATCGACGATCCGGGCACGGTTTTCTTTGATCCCAACAAGCTGAAAGCGGACGGCACGGCGGCTCTCGGCGGTTCGTCGTTCACTGACGACGGCAAGCTTTGGGCGTACGGCGTGTCGATCGCGGGCAGCGACCGCTCCGAGTGGAAGATAATGGACGTTGCCTCCGGCGAACTCTTGCCGGACACGCTCGCGCCGAACCGTCAGGGCGGCATTTCGTGGCTTCCCGACAACAGCGGATTCTTTTACAGCAGTTATCCGCCGGTCGAGAAAGGTGCCGAGCTCAAGGGCAACACGTTTTTCCAGAAGCTTTACTTTCACAAACTCGGCACTCCGCAGAGCGAAGACACTATCGTCTACGAACGCCCCGACAACGGCCAGTACTTCGTCGGCGGCAACCTTTCCGAGGACGGCAACTGGCTCGTCATCTCGGTCGGCAAAGGCACCGAGCGGATGAACATGGTTTATTTCAAGAATATGACCATGGAAAAGGCCGGGATATTGCCGCTCGTGACGGATCTCAAGAATTCCTACTCGTTCATCGGCAATGACGGCCCGGTTTTTTACTTCCGCACGGACAAAGACGCGGCCCGCGGCAAGATCGTCAGCCGCAACGTCCTCGAGAAGGCCGAGATCTGGAACGATGTCGTGCCTGAGTCGGCGGACGTATTGAACGGCGTGCAGTTTATTAACAATCAGTTCGTGCTCAACTACATGCACGATGCCTATACCAAGATAAAAATCTACGCGATGGACGGTAAATTCGTGCGCGACGTTGAACTTCCGGGCATTGGCACGGCCGGCGGGTTCGGCGGCAAGCGTGGTGACACCGAGACTTTCTACAGCTATTCGAGTTACAACGCTCCGCCGACGATCTACCGCTACGACATGAAGACCGGCGAGAGCAAGATCTTTCGTAAGGCCAACGTCAAGTTCGATCCCACGGCTTACGAGGTCAAGCAGGTGTTTTATCCGTCCAAAGACGGCACGAAAATACCGATGTTCATCGTCCACAAGAAAGGCATCAAGCTCAACGGCAAGAATCCGACGATCCTTTACGGCTACGGCGGCTTTAACGTTCCGATGACTCCCGGTTTCTCGATCTCGCGTGTGCCCTGGATGGAGATGGGCGGCGTTTACGCGGTCGCGGCACTGCGCGGCGGTAGCGAATACGGCAAGGAATGGTGGAAAGGCGGTTCGCGTCTGAACAAGCAGAACACGTTCGACGATTTCGCTTGGGCCGGCAAATGGCTGATCGCGAATAAATACACGTCGAATAAGAAACTCGCGATCCAGGGCGGCAGTAACGGCGGCTTGCTCGTCGGTGCGACGCTCAATCAGCACCCGGAACTCTTCGCCGCCGCGCTTCCTGCGGTCGGTGTTATGGATATGCTTCGTTTCACCGAGTTCACCATTGGCTGGGCGTGGACGAGCGACTACGGTTCGCCGAAAGACGCGGCCGATTTTGCGGTGATGTACGGCTA
>JBBRUA010000565.1:0-1573 GCA_038248245.1 Pyrinomonadales bacterium
AATTTCACCGGTGCCCGCCGCTGTACGTCCAGCAACAGGTCGAGCATCGTGTAGCTGTCTTTGCCGCCCGACAGGCACACCATTACCTTGTCGCCGTCCTCGATCATCGAAAAATCTTCGATCGCCCGGCCGATGCGCTTCAGCAGTTTGCCTCGTGTTTTAGTCTCAGTCTTCAAATTAATCCTAACGTCTCCGAAAACATTGAATTTTGACACGCCGGCGAGCCTTTGACAACCTCAAAAAATGACTAGACACGCGTCCGCTATCTCATCTATCATTGAACGGACGACAAAAAATTAAAGTTTAATGCTCGGAAATTGGTGCCCACCCACCCTATTTTCATCGGCGACTTATCTTTATTTTACGCGAAATTTTATTGTGAGGTGACCAAAAATTATGATCAGAATGGGACGCAGCTCCAGAACCGAACCCGAAACACCAAACGCATCCGTACCGCCGACCGCCGACGCCTATAGATACGCAGCCGAACCCCAGACCGCCTCCAACAGGGCCATCTCAGAAAGCGATTCGATGGCACGCGACATTAAAGAGGGCCGCCTCAGCGGCTTCGTAGGCCACGGCACAACGCTGACCGGCGAGACCCAGTTTCAGGCGATGCTCCGGGTCGACGGCCATCTGATCGGCACCGTTTCCTCCGAAACCGGCACTTTGATAATTGGAACTAACGGAAAAGTAGAGGCCAATATCCTGGTCGCCGCCGCGATCATAAATGGTTCCGTCCACGGGGATATAATAGCCACCGAAAAGCTCCAACTCGGCCGAACTGCTCGCGTCCTGGGCAACATCCAGAGCCCCAGGCTGATCGTCGAAGAAGGCGCGATCCTGGAAGGCACCTGCAGCATGCTCAAGGCCCGCGAAACTCAAGAAGAAGAAATCGTCGCTTCGCAATATCAAGAGGCCGAACCGACCGCGTACGAAGCGGCGATCATTGACGATATGGAGTCCGAACTCGACGATGAAGACGAGTCCGCCGACGCCGCAAACGCGTAAACGAACCTTGTTTGTTAGTTTTATTTTACAAAGAGGCGGAACGATCCGTCTCTTTCTATTTGTCATCGCTATTTTGAGCTCGCTCAAAATCTCTTTATTTCACTTTATCAAAGGAAATTGAAACATTTATGTTAACTGAATTCAAAACTTTTATCGCCCGTGGAAACATCCTGGATCTGGCCATCGGCGTCATCATCGGAGCGGCATTTGGGAGAATTGTGTCAACATTTACAGAAGGTATAATTATGCCGTTTGTCGGTCTGATCACCGGCGGCATCGATTTTAAGACCAAATTTTATGACCTCAGCGGCGAACTTGGAGCCGGGGCAACCGCCGAGCAAATAGATGCTGCAGTGAAGGGCGGAGCGCCTCTTGTCCGATACGGCCAACTCATCAGCGACATTATCACTTTTTTTATTGTTGGTTTTGTTATGTTTCTGCTCGCAAAATGGGCGATGGGCTATTTCAAAAAACTGGCCGCCGCCACCCCACCGCCGCCACAGGAAGCACTGCTTATCGAGATCCGGGACATCCTAAAGGCGCAATCCGAGTAATAATCTAT
>JBBRUA010000566.1:0-1572 GCA_038248245.1 Pyrinomonadales bacterium
GCCCAAGAGCGAAGATTTTCGCGTTCAAGAGGAACACGGCGGCATCATAACCGCCTTCGAACCGGACGAAAAGCTCCGTGCCGCCGCCGACAAGGCTTTTTCAATGATCGATCCGATGCCGCTATACGCCCGAGTCGATCTGGTCCGTGACGCGGACGATGAGTTCGCTTTGATGGAGCTCGAATTGATCGAACCGGCACTTTATCTGAGGATGGATGAACACGCACCGCAGCGTTTCGCCAATGCGATCGATGCCCGGTTGAATTAAATTTATTGGACTGACCGAGAACGTTTTTTGATCAACCGCTCGCATCTTGGCGAAGCGTCCACCACGGATATTTTTCCCGCGAGGCGGCTTTGCTCGACATTGATTTCGATGAACGCTCGATAGTCTGCTGCGAGCGGTTTATACCTTTGTATCCGAAATGAATTACAGGTTTTTAATACAATACGACGGTACCGATTTTCACGGTTGGCAGGTGCAGGAAGGTTCCCGCACTATCCAAGGCGAACTCGAACGCGTTATCGGCATGATCGAGGATAATGATGTCAAGGTCGTCGGCTCCGGCCGCACCGATGCTGGCGTTCACGCGGACGGGCAAGTGGCGAATGTCCGGCTGAATCGCAAGTTCACGCCGGAACGCCTAAAACACGCGATCAACGGCAATATGTGGCGCGACATCCGCATTATGAAGGCCGAGGAAGCACCGGACGAGTTTCACGCCCGCTTCTCAGCTCGCTCCAAAACGTATGTCTACCGCGTCGTTAATGCTCCGGTCATGTCGCCTTTCTGGCGGCGTTACGCCCATCACGAGGCGAGGCCGCTCGATGTCGGACGGATGAACGACGTGGCGAGAATATTTCTCGGCGAACACGACTGGACGGCCTTTTCATCCGCTCAGGCCGACGGCGACGACCGCGTTCGAAATGTGACGGATTTCACGGTCGAGTCCCGCTGGGACGACCGGGCCCAGGGCGTCATGATCGAGTTTCGGATCAGTGCCAAAGGGTTTTTACGGTACATGGTCAGGTCGATCGTCGGCACAATGCTCGAGGTCGGGCGCGGCGAAAAAGATTCTGATACAATTCAGACTGCAATAATCACACGTGATCGCGACCTAGCCGGTAAAACCGCGTCAGCACAAGGTTTGACGTTGCTCAAGGTAGATTATGATTAGTTCGCCGTGAAAAGGCGTAGAAAGCATAAGATAAGATAGTCTTTGCCCGCGAATAATACGAATGATCGCGAAACAAAGGCAAAGATAAACGACATTATTCGCGTTTATTTGCGGGCAAAAAAACGGATGACCATTTATCACATAGTATTACCCGAAGTATGGGCCGCGTTTGACGGTGAACATTACGAACACGCGAGCCTCGCGAGCGAGGGATTTATTCATTGCAGTTTTGCCGAACAAATCGATGGTGTTTTGCAGCGGTATTACAGCGGTGCTGAAAGGGTTGTGTTGCTTGAGATCGACAGCGAGCGACTAACGTCTCGTCTCGTCAACGAGCCATCCACCGGCGGTGAGATCTACCCTCATGTATATGGACCGATCAATCGGGACGCGA
>JBBRUA010000567.1:0-1562 GCA_038248245.1 Pyrinomonadales bacterium
AAGCTCGTTGTCAGCGGCTATTATCAGGGCCTGACGACGAAGCGGACGAATGACAACGGCATTCTCGGCCGCGGTTTTCAGAGTGCGTCGACCAGCGTTTTTGACGGCACGATCCATACCGGGAATGTCCATTTGAACTGGACGCCGGTGAGGGAAAATGAATTGACGATCGGTTATGAATTCGAGAGTGAAGGTTACGGAAACGACGGCAAAACGCCGACGGGAACCGGTAACTTTTTTGCGAAGGCCGGACAAAAAAGCAATACGTTTTACGTGCAGGACATGGTTCGTCTGCTCGAAGGCAGGCTGCAGCTTGCCGGTGGTTTTCGCATCCAGCAGTACACTCTCGATCGTCCGACATTCAGCTTGGCGAACGCTCCATATAGCGATCTGGTGCTTGATAATCCGCCGACGGCGTACACATTCGACGGATCCGCCTCGTACTTTGTTGCGAAGTCAGGTACCAAGTTTCGAGCCCACGTCGGTAACGGTTATCGAGTACCTTCGTTGTACGAGCGAGTGGGCACTTTCTTTTCGTCGTTCGGCACACCGAGATTTATCGCGATCGGCGATCCGTTCCTGAAGCCAGAGAAAACGATTGCCTTCGATGCCGGTGTTGAGCAGAATCTGATCCAGAATAAACTGCGACTGACGGCGACGTATTTTTATACAAAACTGACCGATGTGATCGGTTACGGCAATGTTGTGCCGAATATCGGAACGACGCCAAGGCCGTTCGGCGGCTATCTGAACCAAAAAGGCGGTATCGCTCGCGGCGGTGAATTTAGTGCGACGGTTAAGCCGACCGGTTCGACCGATATTTTTACTTCGTATACCTACACGAATAGCGATCAGCGTTCGCCGCAGGTGTCGGGTAG
Organism: Pyrinomonadales bacterium; assembly: GCA_038248245.1. Lineage (GTDB taxonomy): Bacteria > Acidobacteriota > Blastocatellia > Pyrinomonadales > Pyrinomonadaceae > OLB17. The sequence continues at coordinate 879 of JBBRUA010000567.1, forward strand.
CAAGATTATAACGACGCTTGGCATACCGGAGCAGCAGTTTACGCTGGTTGCGACTCAGCGGTTCAAGCGGTTTTGGGTGAATTTCGACTTTCTCGCAACGAATTCATACCTCGCTCCGATCTTCAGCAACTCGAGCTTTTCCACATACGTTTATCGCTTCAAGGGTAACCGCAAGGGCGACCTGACGGGCGGATATACGTTTGGATTTAAGCAAGAGAAGCTCACTCTGCGTTTGTATGGAACGGTGGAGAACGTTTTCAATCAGGAATACTATGAGAACGGGTTCCGCACGGCCAAGGCAAATGCGCGGATCGGAATGGCTTTCGGATTCTAAGTAATTTTGCCCGCGAATAGACGCGAAAAGACGCGAATTTAGGAAAGAAGATGGATTGAGTCTTCGGGTGCATCTATCACTCGGTTACTAAGACATCGGACTTTCTGATTCGCGTTTTTTCGCGCAATTCGCGGGCAGTTCTCTTTCTTCTTGCCCGCATCATATATCGTGTTAAAATCTGAATATCGGAGGCAATGAATTATGAAGATTCTGTATTTTGTCTGTTTAGTTTTTGTTCTGACGTTTACCGCGGTGGGCCAGACGAAAACCGTTACCAATCTTGATCTCGAAAAGTATAAAGACCAACGTGTGAAAGCCACGACGGACTATCGGGAAAATTATAAGCGACT
>JBBRUA010000568.1:0-1560 GCA_038248245.1 Pyrinomonadales bacterium
AACGCGGTCTCCGATTCCAATAGCTAAAGCTCCGCCTGATCCGCCTTCACCTAATACAACAACCACGACCGGCACCTTCAACGAAGCCATCTCTCTCAAATTAAAAGCGATCGCCTCGGCCTGGCCGCGTTCTTCGGCATCGATCCCGGGATAAGCGCCGGGCGTGTCGATGATCGTGACGATCGGACGGCCGAATTTCTCAGCCATACGCATCACACGCATGGCTTTGCGGTATCCCTCCGGCTTCGACATCGCAAAGTTCCGGTGCCGGCGTTCGTTGATATCGCGGCCCTTCTGCTGGCCAATGACCGCGACCTCGCGCCCGTCGAGCTTCGCAAACCCCGTAACCATCGCCGGATCATCCGAATACCGCCGGTCACCATGTATCTCAACAAAATCCTCAAAGATCTCGCCAAACAGATCCATCGAATAAGGCCGCTCCGGATGCCTCGCCGTCTGTACGCGTTCAAATGCTGCTGTCGTCATAAAAGATATCTTAAATCAAACCCGCCGCCATTGCACAATCAGCCCGAGCAAACGCGTCGTGCTAGACTTGATATAACCATTATGAAGCACACTTACTTTTTCATTAAGTCGTTCGCCGCAGGTGCTATTGCAATAATTGTAATTTGTGTGGTCGCAGCCTGCAGGGTCGATAGCTCGAGCACCTCGATCATTGAAGATCCGTCAAATAGCTTTCGTCCTGACGGAGGTTATGAACTTCTTTCACCATCAGAAAATTTTAAGGAAGTTATCTGGCTATCTGTAATTACTGGCACTGGTGTCGGCCGCGGCTCCGCCTGTGCTCCGAAACCTTGTGTGCCTGAGACGGTCGAGCAATCGGATGAATGGATTCCGTATCCACCAAAGGGAATCTTGGTAACGAAAACTGGGCTCTACGAATGGGAAGCGGTAGAGATTAGACGCGATCGTTTTGCTTTCGCAACTGACGAGCGTGATGGTGTGAAATATCAGTTTGTCGGAAGTTTTTCTATTGACGGCGATTATGAAAGGGTTAAACCAACCGGAATCGTATTGACAGGACAACTTGCGAAGGTGGATACGCAAGGAAAAACTTCAAATGAAGAAGTCACACTGACATGGTTTAGCTGGGGCGAAGTGGATCGAGAATCCTTCCGGCGGAAGAAGCCTTGATTTTCGAACACAGGGCCGCTCAATCTCAGCTGTCAACGAAATATCAAATGCCAATGTTTGCGGGTTCTTTGTTTGGTTCCGGTAGTATTCTTACCAACCGCGTTTACGCGGGTTTTCCGGAGGGCGGATAGCCACGTTCCTTTAGGGCGTGGTTGGGTTGTGGGAGAGATTTCTTACGGCTGTGCCGTCTGATGAGCGGAAGCGGCTATGCCCTTTCGTGCGGCGTCGGAACTCCCGGAGGCTGTGCCTCCAATACTCGCGGCGTTCGGAGGCCGATCCTCCTTGCTCTTTTGGCTGGCCGGACGGAAAGGCATAGCCATTTCCGCTCATCAGCGGGCGAAGCCCGAAAAATCTCCCTTTTTTTCGCTAAAGGCGACGAAAGTGGCTCGGCTTGGCTGACAAGCT
>JBBRUA010000569.1:0-1560 GCA_038248245.1 Pyrinomonadales bacterium
CGCTTTGATCTCGTCAACGATCGCGACGACCGGCGAGAAATGCAGCACGTTCGTGATCGTATCTTCCCGACCCGATACAGCCGACCGCGTAAACTTGTTCGGATAGACGTTGCCGACGAGTTCGCCGATGGCGGCAAGATGTTCGCGACGCGCGTCGATCTGATCGTTTTGTCCAACTATTTCTTCAAATTGCACGATTTCCATACGTTTAGACTTTGACTATAAACCACGCCAATCACCAATCAAAAGCCGAATCCCAAACTCGCACAAATTCCACGAAGCCACGTGTAATCGGCCGGTATTCGTCGTCTCGGGCAGTTGATGGGCACTCGCCCTCCGGAAGGGATATTATCGATACCGTCGTAAATCGTTTATAATGATGATATTACTTACGTTTAACGTACCTATGCAGGAATTTACATCCCAATATCTTTATCCTCTTTTAGATCTGCGTAATTACAATCTCTTCTCTCTCGGAAACGCCAATATAACGCCGCTGAGCATCCTTTATGTCGTCCTCCTTCTGATTCTTCTCGCGTTCATTTCGCGTAAGCTGAAACGTGTATTGATCGTCCGATTGCTGAAACGGACGAAGCTCGACATCGGTGCACAGGAGGCGATCGGCACCATTGCCCGTTACGTGATTCTCGTGATCGGGTTTTTGATCATCATCCAGTCGGTCGGCATTGACCTCACCACACTTAACGTCCTCGCCGGTGCCCTCGGTGTCGGTATCGGTTTCGGGCTACAGAACATCGCAAGCAACTTTATCAGCGGCCTGATAATACTGCTCGAACGGCCCATCAAAGTAGGCGACCGCGTCGAAGTGGACGACGTCTATGGTGACGTAATTTCGATCGGCGCCCGTAGCGCAACCATCAAGACCAACGACAATATCGCGATCATCGTCCCAAACAGTAAGTTCATCTCAGAAAATGTCGTGAACTGGAGCTATGTCGGCGACGTTGTCCGCTTTCGCATACCTGTCGGCGTTGCCTACGACACTGACATAGACCTCGTATGTGAACTTCTCATGGAGGTCGCTAAAATGGACCAGCATGTTCTGGACGAGCCGCCGCCTGCGGTTCGCCTGATAAAATTTGGAGATAGTTCTCTCAATTTCGAATTGTGGGTGTGGACAAGGTCAAGACTTAACCGGCCTGGACCTTTCAAGAGCGGCCTAAACTTCGCGATACTACGCGCTTTTAGGGCAAACAATATCGAAATTCCGTTTCCGCAACGTGACGTCAATTTTCGCAGCGGGCATATTTCTATCAAAGACGATGCACTCGAAGATGAGAGTAGCCCGATCAAGGACACATCACCATCTGACGACGCATAAAGAAAATTCTCCCTTGATCAGCCGCTTAATTTACGGTCAAGGGTTTTTGACCCGGTCAAAAACCCCATTCTTTTCTTTAATGTGACAAAATAGAAGCGGCCGCACGAAAGCGATTCCTGCTCGTTTTCTGCGGATACGTGCGTTTATGGCGGATCAGTTCGACAAATTAAAGCGTGAGATCGACAAAGGTTCGCGAGTGATCAGCCTCAGCGGCATGA
>JBBRUA010000570.1:0-1526 GCA_038248245.1 Pyrinomonadales bacterium
CAAAATATTATATCAACCACCCGCTAACGCAGGTGGTACTGACTCAGATCTCCTCAACGATAATGTTTGAATTTGTGTAAATGCATATTTCAGATGCAATCTTCAGTGACTCCTCCGCAATCTCTTTTGCGGTGAGAGCGGTATATTTTAGTAATGCACGCGCCGAGGCGAGGGCGTACATGCTCCCGGAACCAACCGAAAGCAGGCCGTCGTCGGAGGAAATTACGTCACCTTTGCCCGAAATAAGAAATGCGTCAGTTTTATCAGCGACAATTAGGAGAGCTTCGAGATTGCGGAGATATTTGTCGGTTCGCCAGTCTTTGCTTAGTTCGAATGCGGCTCTTTCTAATTGTCCCTGATGCTGTTCGAGCTTTGTTTCAAACCTTCCGAGGAGCGAAAAGGCGTCGGCTGTCGATCCCGCAAAGCCGGCGATGATCTTTCCGCCTGCAATTCGCCTGATCTTTCGCGCCGTGCCTTTTATAACTGTTTCGCCGAGAGTTACCTGTCCGTCAGCAGCCATCGCGATCTTGCCGTCGCGTTGAACGAGAAGAACTGTGGTCGAACGGATTTTTTTGTGTAGTTTCTTTCCCATAAAAACTAAATGATAAGGCTTTAATTTCAAATGCTCAAATTGACATATTTGGTGTAATTGTTTGAACATAAAAGAGTTTATGAGCAAACGGCCCAAGATCGGCATTACCACGCGGTTGGAGTTAGAAACCCGGCGTTTTTATTTAGGCCGCGACTATTCCGACGCAGTCGAGGCCGCGGGCGGCATTCCGGTGCTGATCAACCTGATTCCAAAGCCCGAATACATCGCCGAGGTGGTTGCCGATCTTGATGGAATTCTACTGCCGGGAAGTGATTCGGATATCGATCCAAGATATTATGGCGAGCAGCCGCATCCGGAACTCGGAAGCGTTGTTCCGGAGAAAGACGAGACAGATCAAATGGTTTTAGCCGAGGCTGAACGTCTGGATCTGCCGGTTCTCGCGATTTGTTACGGAATGCAAGCGATGAATGTCTTTCGCGGCGGTTCGCTCATTCAGGATATCGCTTCGCAGGTCAAGAATTGCATCAAACATGAACAGGGAATTCCGCGAGCGAGGAATTCGCATGATCTGAAAGTAGAAAAAGGATGCTTGCTGGCAAAGATCGCCGATACAAAAGAAACGTTAAGTGTGAATTCGCATCATCATCAGGCAGTCAACAAGGTTGGAAGGAATCAAAAAGCGACGGCCTGGGCTTCGGACGGAGTAGTCGAGGCGATAGAAGACACACGCAAAGGCAAATTTGTTTTAGGCGTACAATGGCACCCGGAACTATCGTGGGAAAGCGATCGTTTATCAATGGGAATATTCGAAAGATTCATTTCCGCGTGCCGCAGTGATAAATTGTGAAGTTTTGCTTTAGGTATTGGGTAAAGTGAGCCGTTGCAATGTCTGCATGTAATACTTAATGTGAAACGTTAGCTAGATTTGGAACAAATATAAATGGATAATCCGATAGTTGTAGGTGTAATTTCG
>JBBRUA010000571.1:0-1520 GCA_038248245.1 Pyrinomonadales bacterium
GTCACGATTTCATCGAGTCTGCCGCCAAACGCTTCGGAGGCTGACGCACTCGCAAAGCTTGAAAATTACATAAAAGCTCTCAACTTGCCACCCGAGTACTCGAGCGGCGTTACGGGCCAATCCAAGGAATTGCAGCGTGCGTATTCCTCGTTCCTGCTCGCGTTTTTGCTTTCGTTCGTTTTCATGTATCTGATTCTAGCGGCCCAGTTCGAGTCGTTCATTCACCCGATCACGATTCTGATCACTCTTCCGCTATCGATCCCGTTCGCCTTGCTCTCAACCGCGATCGCCGGACAAACGCTGAACATTTTCTCGGCCCTGGGCATTTTACTTCTGTTTGGTATCGTCAAAAAGAATGCAATTTTGCAGATCGATCATACGAATACGTTGCGTGCACAAGGGCTTAATCGATATGACGCGATCATCCAAGCGAACCGCGACCGATTGCGCCCGATCCTTATGACAACTATCGCGCTCGTCGCGGGTATGATCCCGCTGGTCCTGGGCAGTGGAGCAGGTGCGGCGACCAACCGCTCGATCGGCATTCTGGTCGTCGGCGGACAATCGATGTGTTTACTCCTGACCTTGCTCGCGGTGCCGGTGTTCTACTCGCTCTTTGATGACGCACAGGAATCCAATGTTTTTCGAGGGCTGACGAATGGCACTAAGAATCTGTTCTTAAAACTTGTAAACCCCAAGAAAACCGAAGAATCGCCCGCGAACGCCGAACTAGAGGAAAACAACTGATCTCGATGTTATTTGATCTTAAAAATAAGATTGTTTTTCGAATTGCGCCTTTGTCGTTGGCTCTGGCATTTTTGCTCGGTCTTGCTTCGGGAGTTTACACACAAACGCCAACACCTAGTCCGACGCCTGTCGATACAATGCCCGTCGCCCCTACCGTGAAAACGATATTGCGGCCGATACCGGATTCGGCTCGAGTCGGAGTCGACCTCGCCGATCAACTGTCGCTGACGCTAGAACAGGCCATTGAAATGGCTTTGAAAAATAACAACGACATCGAGGCTTCGCGGAAAGATATCAAGATCTCAGAATTTAGAATTCGCGGTGCAAAAGGCGTTTACGATCCGTTGATAAATTCGCAGAGTTATTTTGAAAGCCGCACGACGCCGGTCGCATCAACCATCGGCGGAGCCGTCGGCGGATCGGTCACGCAGCGGCAGTTTTTCAACAATGCGGGCCTTTCGGGTTTTACACCGAAATTCGGCGGTTCGTATGACGTTATATTCAACTCTTCGCGAACAACATCGACCAACCGAAACTCGACGCTGAATCCACAATACCCGACTTCGTTGGTCGCTACCTATATTCAGCCGCTTTGGCGAAACCGGGCTATCGATAACAACCGCCGTCTGATCGAGATCGCAAAGAAAAATCTCGATATTTCGGACTCGCAATTACAACTAAAGGCGATCGATGTCGTCTCGACAACCGAGCAGGCATATTGGAACCTGGTCTTCTCGCTCCGTAATTTGCAGGTCCAGATCGATACTCTAAAA
>JBBRUA010000572.1:0-1490 GCA_038248245.1 Pyrinomonadales bacterium
ATTGGAGAAAACATTGGGCGAACAACAGCTAAAAGAAAAATCGGCGATCGTAACGGGCGGGACGCGCGGTATCGGGAAGGCGATCGTTTTGGAATTGGCACGGCGAGGGGCTAACGTGGCGTTCAACTATTCGAAGAGTGCCGACGAGGCTGAAAAGTTGAAATCAGAGATCGAGACTTTGGGCGTCAAGGCATTTGCGTCTCAGTGCGATGTCGCGGACACGGCTGCGGCGGCCGATTTCGTTGCTCAGGTCAAAGAATCATTTGGCACGGTAGATTATCTCGTCAACAATGCCGGCATAACGCGCGATCAACTGATATTGCGGATGAAGGAAGAAGATTGGGACGCCGTCATCGACACGAATCTCAAGGGAGCTTGGAATTTTTCGAAGGCTGTCGTGCGGCCGATGATGAAGAATGAAAATGGAGGTTCCATCCTGAATATTTCTTCTATCTCCGGCGTCGTTGGAATGCTCGGGCAATCAAATTACTCTGCGTCAAAGGCAGGAATGATCGGCCTGACGAAATCTCTTGCCAAAGAAATTGCGAGTCGTAAGATCACCGTCAATGCACTTGCCCTCGGCCTTGTCGAAACAGAAATGGCATCGGAGATGAACGCGGAATATCGTGAAAAGATACTTGCACAAATACCGCTCGGGCGTCTCGGCAATGTTTCCGAGGTTGCCGACATAGCGTGCTTTATGCTTTCACCGTCGGCGGCTTACATCACCGGTCAGGTCATCCAGGCTGACGGCGGACTCGCGATGTAACGCATAGAATGTCACTGCAATTTCAATCAGACGAACAAGACGAGCAAATGACGGACGAGGGCGATAATCGAGCCAACGTTCCGAGCATCGTTCCTTACTACACCTACATCCTGATCGCCTCAATCATTGCGGTCGTATTGGTCCAATTTGGAACCGGCCTGAACGAATCAATTCTTGCCGCCGGTTTTGACAAACCTTTATTTTTACAGAGCCACGAATATTGGCGGATATTTACCGGGGCAACGGTCCACGGCGGCATCGCCCATGTTCTGATGAACTGCTACGCCTTTTACAGCTTCGGCAGAATATTCGAAATGCTATCGAATCGGGCTCATTTGGCGATCGTTTTTCTACTTTCGGCACTCGGCGGAGGCATTTTAAGCCTTATCTTTGTGCCGGGCGGAATTTCGGTCGGAGCCTCGGGCGGGGTCGTGGGCTTGATCGGATATCTGGCCGTTTACTCGTTTCAGCGTAGGCGGTTTATTACTCCTGAGTTTCGTAAAAATCTTTTAATAAATATCGGATTTATATTGGTTTTTGGCATCGTCCTCTATCAAACCATAGATAATTTCGGTCACGTCGGCGGATTGTTAACGGGTGCGGTCTACGGACTTTTGCAGATACCGACCGACGAACATGTCGATCCAAGGGAAGCAGGCTCCTCAGTAGAATTTATTGGAATCGGAGCGGTGATGATCTATTTGGTCGCTTGTACTTACAG
>JBBRUA010000573.1:0-1461 GCA_038248245.1 Pyrinomonadales bacterium
GGCGTAGAACTCAGCCAACACGAGTCTGCTTTCCGGGCTGTTCTCCTGGATCGCGACAAGATTCTTATATTCGGCCTCGGCCTTCGCCGTTTGCTTACTGATTACGAAAAAATCCGCGATCGCTTCGTGTGCCTCGATGTTGGCGGGCTCGGCGGCGATAGCTTTGTTGAACTGAACTTCAGCTTCCGCATCACGAGCGGCATACGTCAGGAACCTGCCGTACTCGATCAAACCGAGTGCCTGCTCCGGATTCATCGAGATACCTTTTTGAATTGCGGCCTCTGCATCGGCGCCGCGCTCGTTGGTCATGTAATATCGCGACAAACTGAGATAGGTTTCGGTACGTTTGGGGTCGATGGCGATCGCTTCGTTGATCTTGCCGACGACCTCTGTATCAGGTCGCGACTGTGCGGCAAGTATTGAAGCCTTTAGAACAATGCCCTCGATGAAGTTCGGATCGGCGGCGGCAACCTGTTCCTGGATCTTTTCCGCCTCGGTGATCAGCGGCGGCTGGACGAGTAAAAAATAATTGCCGAGTTTCGCTTTCGCCTCGAGATTGGAATCGTCGAGTTCCGTGGTTTTACGAAGTTCTTCGAGTGCCTCGGAGAATTGGCCGAGGTTCTCATACGAACGAGCCAGTCCCCAATGTGCCTTTGCCGAATTCTTATCCGACTCGACAGCCGAGCGAAACTGCATCAGCGCGTCGTGAAATTTACGCTTCGTCAGGTATTCCTCGCCCCGCGCCAAAAACTTCGCGGTCGACGATCCACACGCAAACAAAAATGTTCCAAGGGTTAATAAAAGAAGTGTACGCGCAAGGCGTGACTGCAGATTTGGGCACTCTCGATAAAACATATTATTCCGTCTTGTCACCGCTGCTGTTTATGAAAATGAATCACCGGGGCGGGTGACATTTTCAAAACAACTGGCGATTTTGCACGTTTCCGAGGGGGCAAACACCCGGAACCGGCTTAATACATCTCAACTCAACATTTAGGAAGTAGGCCGGAGCCAAACTTTCCTCGGTATCTTAGAAAAAGACCCAATCGAGTTCGCGTTTCAGTTTTTTGTTTATTTTTACTACGAGGTAAGTAGCTAACCGCCAAAAGCAGCAGCCCTTCCACCAAAGTACGGTCTCACTCCCTTAATCAAAAGGTCGCTACTTTATAAAACTACCGGATGAATGAATAGTACATCAGCACGGTAAAAAAGAAAATCCCACGGCGGTTACATAAGAATTAAATTCTAAAGCAAGGTTGGAACATGTGTCGTTAGCGATTGAACCTCACTCACGTGCGCTCCTCTCCATTTCGTCCGATGATCGTCAGGCCAATGCCGCCAAGAATGAGGACGGCGGCCGCGACCAACCGTACACTGGCGGCCTCGGCGAGAAATACAACGCCGATAGACGCGGCGATGACCGGAACTGAGAGCTGAAGAACTGCCGCTCGTGTCGTCGTA
>JBBRUA010000574.1:0-1452 GCA_038248245.1 Pyrinomonadales bacterium
AAAGCTGGCATATTTTATGCTTGCTAAGCTCTTCCATCCTGATCACTTTCACAAACAGGACAGCCAGATCCTTACCCGCGTCCAACATGCGTTCACCGAGCTTGCGAAAGCTCATGAAACGCTCAAAAACGTCGACATTCGTGAGAACTACGACTTCAAGATGCGAAAGGAGATCGCGGAAAAAGAAAAAGAACGATCAAGCGGAGCACCGCCGAAAAATGCTGAGGTCCAGATGCAGCAGGCGACGGAGAATTTCGACCGTGGCTTTGAACTCCTGATGCAGAATCAATACGAAGCGTCGCTTCCCTTTCTCGCTCGTGCAGCTCATTTTGGCCCGGATGTCCCGCGTTATCGTGCCTTTTTCGGCAAGGCACTGTCGTCCGATACCACCCATCGACACAAGGCCGAGGGCGAGATCCAGACCGCCATAAAACTCGAACCAACAAACCCGAACTACCGCATTATTCTCGTCGAATTTTTCATCCAGATGAAACTTATGAAGCGGGCCGAGGGCGAATTGAACCGCATGCTCGCAACATTTCCCGACAATCGCGAGGCCCGCGATCTGCTCGAAAGCATTAAATCCTAGCTCATCTGTCGCTAGCGATTGAACTTTGTACGCCGAACTCTTACACTATCGACGTGCAAAGCATTCTCGCTGAAAAGCCGAAATTCAACGATAAATTGATCCGAATGTCATCAAACGCCGATGAATTCGAAGGCTATCCGAGCGGTCATTCGCTCGAGGTTGCGGCCATCGTCGACTCGCTCGGCTTACTGTTCAATTTCGAATCGCCCGACCGTTTCTTTCTGCAGCAGGCCGCTCTTGTACGCAACGTCGGCGAAATGGAGATGAATCGCGATTACATAAATTCGGCCCGCGTCCTGACGACCGAAGAACGCATCGACCTCCACCGTCATCCGGTTATCGGAGAACAATCTGCCGCCAAAGCCGGACTTTCACGCGGTGTGCAACTCATCGTCCGCTGGCACCACGAATGGTGGAACGGCAGCGGATATCCTGACGGTCTCGAGAGCGAACACATACCGCTCGCCGCTCGAATTCTTCGCGTTGCCGACACGTATGCCGCGTTGACCAGCAAACGCCCGTTCCGTCCCGCACTGACCGATGAAAATGCCCGCAAATACATGTCCGAATGGGCCGCAATAGAATTCGATCCCGCTGTCGTCAAAGCATTTCTCGCCCTGCCTATTACCATCAAAACACCTGTCGAAGAAGTGAAAGCTGATTTCACGTTCGCTTAAAAAGCCCCCAGTTTTCCGAAGTATATCTAACAAACATTTAATGAGTCTGTAAGGTTTTCGCTATTTTTGTCATATATAAATAGAAAAGCTTGTCGTTGTAATTTACGGAGCGGCAGACGTATACCATGGAAAAATCGCGAAATAACCTTCTTTCACGCACAAGCTCGATCATCGTTGATGTGGCCG
>JBBRUA010000575.1:0-1396 GCA_038248245.1 Pyrinomonadales bacterium
AGCCAATCCGAAAAATCGCGATGCCGTTGTTGCTCTTGAGGCCTTAAATCCGAAGCGCGAGGTTCGGTATACTGACGAAAAAGGGCGGCCGGTTTCGACTCGTAAATTGTTAAAGACGGACGTAACCCACGATCTGCCGGCGCTCATCAAAAAGGGCAAAAGCGTCGAGTCCGTGGCTGATGTTCTCGTCAAAGGCGACCCGGAGATCGACATCGAGTCGTTCGGGATGTTCCTGACCGATATGTCACACGTGTACGTGACGACGAAAGGCATTATTCATCTCGTCGAGGAGATCGAGGTTATTTATAACGCCGACGGCACTGTCAGAAAACGGCAACCTCGCCGCAAAGAACCGCAAAATATGAACGCCGAGTTCCCGATGCGCTGGACGGGAAAATTCATAAAAAAAGACGAGGCCGCTCACCGCTTCGTTTTTACTAATAAAAAGCAACTCGTCCACATCAACGGCCTGACATTCGATTTTCTTTACGAAATGGCGAAGGAATTGGACGAAAAAAACTCGCTCCTGCTCGTCCGCGGCGGCGAAAAAGGCGATGAACCGCTGGTGATGAACCGAGGCGGAAAGCCCTACAATGCCTTCCTCGAGGGTCGCATAAAGGACGATTCGTACTGCCTCATCCTGCACCTTTCTAACATGGAGCTCAAGAAACCCATGACTACCGGCGAATAGGGATCAGCGACACGAACTCCGCATCGGTCGCGTTCCTGCGGTCAGTGAGGTTGTAAACGAGTAGTGTTCTCGGCGTGTATGGCGACACGGCGGTGGTGTATGTCAAAAGGCCACAGGAACCGGACAATCGCAGGTCTGACCCTATTCTTTTTCAATATCAACAATTTCCTGCTTGCCGTTTCGAAAATCTATCTTCACAGCCAATCCGTTGTTCTGTACCTCGACAGACTTTACGACAAACTGATAACAGTCCTGCATAGCGTCCTTTTCAGCAACGAAATGACGAATGCCTTTACCGTTTTGATCTGAATGTTTGATATCAAGGTACACGGAATAAGTGAATAAAAACTTACGTTCACAGACTGAACTTACGATAATGTTATTCGATTGCGACGGCACTTCCGAAAGCAACTTCTCTTGGAACGGGAACAGCTCCCCGATCACATCATCTCGAATAATTGACGCAAACGCTGAGGCAGTTGCAGTGCTCTGAAGTGAAAATAGCGAAATAAAAACGGCTCCCAAGCATCCGAGTACAACTACAATAGTAAGGATTCGTTTGAAACGCGATTGTATTAGTCGTTTAGCCATTAATCTAGACCACCTCCGTCACAAAGAGTACTTTTAATATTCTTCTTCAAATTGTCGTAGTCACCTTTAGAACAAAACCGGGGTCAGGCCTGCAATATTGCAATTCTTTTTCAT
>JBBRUA010000576.1:0-1391 GCA_038248245.1 Pyrinomonadales bacterium
CGTGTTGTGGTGCCGAGCCTCACGACCGATCGATGGGAGGAGCAGTTCGGTCGGGTGGCCGTCGAAGGTTGCCTGGCGGGAACGCCGGTGATCGCCAGCGCGAGCGGGGCGCTCCCCGAGGTGCTCGGTCGAGCGGGCGAGATCGGTGTCCTCGATGCGTAGCAGGAATTTGCCGCCGACGTGGCGGGCGTACAGATAATTAAATAGTGCGGTCCTCGCAGAACCAATATGTAAATAGCCGGTCGGGCTAGGGGCAAAACGGACGCGTGTAGTCATAAGGAAAGATTTTCCCGCAAAGCCGGACAGAACGCAAAGCGGACAGGCGAACGTAAAAAGATCTTCCGCGACGGGCCAAAGCTGCCAAGACAGGAACGGAACGGATATTTAAGCGTGATGGAGTTATATCTCTTTCGTAAAGTAATTAGGTTTTGTTGCTTACTCTATACCCGAGCCAGGCCATCGGGATGTAGGCGAGAATTATATCTACGGCTTTGAACCAAGTTGGGGCGGGGATCAAGATCGACGCGGCGATACCGCCGACGAGAAAGAACGCTCCGATTCCCAGTGCAAGCGGCATCCGTTTGCTGGCTGCCAAAAATGCGACGGTCAACCCGGCTACAAACGACCCGGCGGCATGTGCCAAAAATGGAAACACGAAATGCTTCGCCTCAAAAAGATGGATCGAGGCCCGTAGGCTGTCCATATTAGTGACATCTACACCTGCGGGCGGCGCGATTATGGTTGGGCCGATCATCACGAGTGCCATATTCACAGCGCTTCCCAGAACAACGGCTGCAACTACCGCAATAACGTTTCGCAAAATGCCATTCATAGATCTCTCCTAAATTTTTGATTTGGTCTTGCTTTTGATTCAGGCAATGATACCTCAAAAACAAAAAAAGCTGACAAATGCAATTACATCTGGCAGCTTCGAAATTTGTATTTTCTGATAAAAAGTGGCGGAGACGACAGGATTCGAACCTGTGGTAGTCTTTTGGACTACAACGATTTAGCAAACCGCCGCTTTCAGCCGCTCAGCCACGTCTCCGAATGTCTTCAATGTTTAATTGACGACAATCTCCAATTTTAGCCGTCCGGCAAACTTTGTCAAGCACAAACGCATCGAATGATACACGCAAACCAGAAGCAACACGCTTGACACAGTTGCGTTTTACGCACAAAATACGAAAGTCACTAGTAATGTCCGCTTTTATGACGTTTTCCGGCCGATTCAAAAATTTACTTTCTGCGTCGATGGCGACCGCAGCCCTTCTTTTTGTGGCGGCGGTGTCGGCAGACGCGTCTGCGGTGACGGTAACTGTCCAAAAAAACAGCAGTAATCTAGGTACGATCAAAGGCGTCGTTCGTGACGAAGGCGGTACGCCGATCGC
>JBBRUA010000577.1:0-1374 GCA_038248245.1 Pyrinomonadales bacterium
GCTCGCATGCTACAATCATAAAAATTTGATTTTACACATTTCAGGAGAATTATGCTTAAAGAAGGCGATAAGGCACCGGATTTTAACGCTAAAGATCAGGACGGAAAAGACGTAAAACTCGCCGATCTCAAAGGCCAGCGGATCGTATTATATTTCTACCCGAAGGACGACACACCGGGCTGCACAAAACAAGCTTGTTCTTTTCGCGATGCCGACGATGTTTATCGATCGAAGAATATCCGCATCCTCGGGGTCTCGACCGACAGCGAAAAATCGCATCAGAAATTTATCTCAAAATTCCAACTGCCGTTCGACCTGCTGGCCGATACGGAAAAAACGATCGTCAACGATTACGGCGTCTGGGGCGAGAAAAGCATGTACGGCAAAAAGTATATGGGAACGTTTCGCAAGTCATTTCTGATAGACGAGGAAGGCACGATCGTTAAGATATTCGAAAAGGTCGACGTTGCCGCACACGCCGACGAAGTCCTGTCAGCATTTGGCGAAAAATAGAATTATGCGAAAAACAATACTGATCCTGACCGTCGCTTGTTTACTGACTGCCGTCGCCTGCCAAAAAGCTACAACACCGGCACCCGAATTCCGTAAATATCAGACTGTCGCCGACGTTCCGAAGATCTCGGTCCAGGACGCTAAAAAAGAGGTCGACGCGGGAACGGCGATTATTGTTGACAGCCGGGCAGAGTCTGCCTACAAATTCGAACACATCGCCGGTTCGATAAATTTGCCTGTCGGTTCAACCGAAGACAAATTCAGCGTTCTGCCTAAAGACAAGAATATTCTTATCTACTGCTCGTGCGCGACCGAGGCGACCAGCATGGCACTCGCCCTCCAGATCAATCAAAAAGGCATCGCCAACACCTACGCGATCGTCGGCGGCACCAACGCCTGGCACCAAGCGGGATATCCGATGGAAAAAGGACAATAGTTCGGAACCGTCGGACGCAACGAGGATCTCAAGCCTTTCGGCGGATGATCAGGCGCCAATTTAACAATCAACCCCTTGAACCCCTTCTGAGCACACCGCAGGCGGAAAAAAGAACTGCACTGAACAGCGGCTTGGCAAAAGTGGCGGTTCAGTGCTCCGCAGACACATTTGTGGTCAGTCAAACATTGGTTCTCCGCACCAACATTTGTAGTAAAAATCGTCACCGCCAAGCCGCAAAACTTTGTGCGTCAGCTTAAAAATCGAAAAGTTAAACTAAATAAAACTTGCAATGACAAATACAAAAGAAAACGTTGTTTGGATAACAGGTGCTTCGTCTGGTATTGGCAAAGCTATGGCCTTTGAGTGGGCAAGATTAGGGTATAAAGTGGTGCTTTCTGCCAGACGTAAAGAATTATTGGAAGAGA
>JBBRUA010000578.1:0-1342 GCA_038248245.1 Pyrinomonadales bacterium
CTTCGGCATTAAAAATTTTTCAGCCATAATTAGAAATGATATTAATCTTTGTCGTTAATACCTGCTTGTTTTAACGAGTGACGAAACAGTCCTAGCTATGTATCTGGGACATATCGACCGAAATGCAGCCTTCAACGGCTTCGTAAAGGTTTTTTAAGAGTTCGTCAAACGTATCGCCTTCCGTCGCACAGCCAGGGATTCCTGGAACTTCCGCCCAAAATCCACCTTTTTCGGCCTCGTGAACTATAACCTTTAATTTCATACAGACTAAAGATAGCAAACTTCTTTCACCGCGGCCACGATTTTAGCCACATCGGGCAAAGCAAGTGCCTCGAGATTTTTGGCGTACGGATTTGGTGCCTCGGCGGTCGAGATGCGTTTTACCGGAGCATCGAGATAATCGAATGCGTGTTCCATTATAGTATGCGAAATCTCCGCACCGACGCTCGCGAAGTAATGCGACTCCTCGGCGATCACAAGCCGATTTGTCTTCTTGACCGAATTTACGATCGTGTCTACGTCAAGCGGTTTGATTGTCCTCGGATCGATCACCTCGACTGAAACGTCGAATTCCTGCTGCAACTTTTCGGCCGCTTCGAGAGCGAGAGGAACGGTCATGGATCGGGCGACGATAGTGCAGTCCGTTCCTTCGCGTTTAATATCTGCGACACCTAACGGAATTATAAAATCTTCGTCATCGGGAACTTCGCCTTTATGGCCGTACATACGTTCCTGCTCGAGAAACAGAACCGGGTTGTCATCACGGATGGCTGCTTTTAACAAACCTTTTGCATCCGCTGCGGTCGACGGCATGACCACTTTCAATCCAGGGAAGTTGGCGTAAAATGCTTCTAACGCCTGCGAGTGCTGTGACGAAACCTGATACGCCGAACCGTTCGGTCCTCGAAAAACGATCGGGACCTTGAACTGTCCGCCGGACATATACAGCATTTTCGCTGCATGGTTGATGATCTGGTCGGCAGCTAGGATCGAAAAATTCCACGTCATGAACTCGATAACCGGCCGCAGTCCCGCCATCGCGGCACCGACGCCCACGGCCGCGAACCCGAGTTCCGTTATGGGCGTATCGACGACACGCTTGTCACCAAACTCCTTCCACAGCCCGCGCGTGACCTTATAAGCGCCATCGTACTCAGCAACCTCTTCGCCCATGACGAAGACGTTTTCGTCCCTTAATATTTCTTCACGCAAAGCCTGATTCAGTGCATCGCGAATTGTTAATACCGCCATAAAATTTGTCTTCTGTTGAAATCAATCCGGAAAAAGTAGAAATTCTTTTGTGTAAATCGAATTGAAGTTTTAGTCAGCGTATACGTCGGTC
>JBBRUA010000579.1:0-1341 GCA_038248245.1 Pyrinomonadales bacterium
GACAGTATCGGATTACGTTTATGCGGCATCGCGGACGAGCCTTTTTGTCCGGTTTTGAAAAATTCCTGTGCTTCGCGAACCTCGGTTCGTTGCCAATGGCGTACCTGCAAAGCCATTTTCTCAAGCGTCGAAGCGATTATCGCCAGCGTACAAAGATATTCGGCATAACGGTCACGCTGAATGACCTGCGTCGAAACATCTGCCGCTTTCAGTCCCAAACGCTCACAAACACGCTCCTCCACATCCGGAGCCAGATGTGCAAACGCCCCGACCGCACCGCTGATCTTACCGACGGCGATCTGTTCCTTCGCTTTTAACAGCCGCTCGCGATTCCGTTGTGTTTCCGAATACCACAACGCCCACACCAGCCCAAACGACGTCGGTTCGGCGTGTATGCCGTGCGTACGGCCGATCTGCGGCGTGTCTTTGAACTCGAACGCCCGCCGTTTCAGCACAACCAACAGATCGTCAAGCTTAGCCAACAGCAGATCGCAAGCGTCCTTGAGCAACAAAGCATTCGCCGTATCAACAACATCGCTCGAAGTCAGCCCGTAATGCACAAACCTCGCCGCATCGCCGATGTTCTCGGCCAGATTGGTCGTAAAAGCGATCACGTCGTGGTCGGTCGTCTTCTCGATCTCGTTGATCCGCTCGACTGTAAACGCCGCTTTAGCCTTGATCTGCTCCACCGCCTCAGCCGGAATCGTCCCGTCCTCAGCATGAACCTCGCAAACCGCCACCTCAACATCCAGCCACTTCTGAAACTTATTCTGAAGCGACCAAACCGCCCCCATCTCCGCCAATGTATATCGTTCGATCATCTACTCTTAAGTCTATTCGCCCCATCCAAATTGTCAAAACCCCGCCGTCGGTCAGATAAAGCTGCGACTATAAGACTCTTTCGAGAACGGTTCTCATAGGAAAAAACGCGGCCTTCTTGACACGCTTGCCGTCGCCGTCGCACCAATACTGTCCAAGCGAAACACTCGACGAGTTTTTAACCTCAGTCTGCTTATTCTCGGCGTCGTACGTAAATGTCTGGTACGCAGCATCCCGAGTAGTATTTCCGGCATTGTCGTAAAGAAATCCGGTTGACGTCAGCCGGTTATTTGTCGTGCTCGCGGTCGGGTTAGTCACGGCCGGATTTGCAAACGATGCCGGCATTGTCGTGTTTGTCTGGTTGAAATTCCTGTTGCCGTAGCGGTCGAAAGTGAAATCCTGCCGCCAGGTCTGAGTTGACGAGATCGTCTCAGTCGAATCATCAATCCGATTCAGCGAGTCGTAATAATACTTCTGAGTCGCCATGAAACTTACTTAGTGGGTAAATTCGAACTATCGAAA
>JBBRUA010000580.1:0-1336 GCA_038248245.1 Pyrinomonadales bacterium
GTTCTGCTTGACGGGTGTAGAAGCATTGAACCGGAATCCGCCGGAATTGCGTCCGTCGCCTATTGTATTGTCATTGATCTTATATCGCGAAGCGACTGCCGTAAACAGGTTGGTGACCGCCGTATTTACGTCTACGACTGGGCCTGCACCCGCCCCCGTCAATACCATGCCGTTGATCTGCGGCGTTGTGATCGTCCATGCCTGTCCGGTATTATCGTCAAATCTAATACTGCCGGCGGCCAAGCTAGCTGAAGGCACAACACGTGCGACCGAAGAATCCTTCGCCTCTCGCATGCCTTCGTAGTTGTAAAAGAAGAAAAATCTGTCCTTCACGATTGGACCGCCGATACGCCCGCCGAAAAGATTTCGGATGAGTTTCGGTCGTGCGATACCTGATTTATTATTGAACCAATCGTTAGCAGATGTTGCCGTATTGCGATGATACTCATAAAGAGCTCCACGCCAATCGTTCGTACCACTCTTTGTAATAAGCGAAACTTGTGCTCCCGATGAACGTCCTTTCGACGCGTCCGGGTTTGAAGTTGTCACCCGAAATTCGTCGATCGAATCGGGATTTACACGGATCACCGACTCGAATGCTCTAGCATTCTGCTGATTGTTAACATCGATTCCGTCGAGCGTAATATTTGCCTGATCGGCTCGGCCGCCGGTTACATAACCGTCCGGTGTTACACCTGCTTGCAAACTCAACAGATTTGCAACATTCCGCCCAAGCAATGGCAGTTGAAGGATCTGCTGAGAAACAAAGTTATTACCTAGACTCGCATCCGTCGTATTTACGATACTCTCTAGGCCTGCCGCGTCGACATTCACTGTCTCGGTGACTTCGCCTATCTCGATTTTCACATTGATCGTGGTAGAGCTATCGACAAGTGCTTGAAACGAAGAGATGCTGGCTTTTTTAAATCCCGCCATCTCCACCTCGATCCGGTATGCACCAGTTTGAACCGATGGAAAGGTATATACTCCATCGTTGCTCGTGACCACCGTTCTATTGGTTCCTTGGTTTCCAATCAGCTTAACCGTGGCTCCAGCAACTGTATTTCCTTGAGGATCCGTCACCGACCCGGTTACAGTCGATGTACCGACCTGTGACCATGCGGTCTGTGAAAACAACACTACCGTGAGCATCGCTGTTAAATAACTCGCGACCCAGTTTTTTTTCTTCATTTGCTTCCTCCCGTTGACTGTTTAGATCAGGCTGCATTTCCAACAACTAATGCTGGAAAAACAACGCAAAGTGGTTAAAGTAAATTTTGACAATTGTTCGAATATGAATAACGCACATTTTTGTGCCAAAACCCATTGCGAAAAA
>JBBRUA010000581.1:0-1335 GCA_038248245.1 Pyrinomonadales bacterium
AGAACGAAGGTTTTTCCGGTGAAGCGTTCGTCGAGCATGGCGGTCGACGCGGCATCGGACTCGGTTTTTACGCCGGCAGTTTTGAGACGGTCGACGAGGCTGATATTTCGCTCATCGCGAAACCATTCGTAAACGCTCTCGGCAACGGACCGGCCGATCTCGTGGATGTCGTCGAGTTCCTGAACGCTCGCCTCAGCAAGACGGTCAATACTTCGAAAATGCTTGACGAGAATTTTCGCGTAACGCTCGCCGACGTGGCGAATGTCGATGCCGTAGAGCAGACGCTGCAGGCCGCGATCTTTGCTTGCCGCGATCTGATCGATCAGATTCGTACCGGATCTCTCGGCCATTCGGTCAAGCGAAGCGATCTGTTCCACCGTCAGCAAATAGAGTTCCGCCACATCCTTGATCGAACCGTTATCCACCAGCGTCTCGACCAAAACCTCGCCCAGGCCCTCAATATCCATTGCCTTTCGCGACGAGAAATATAGGACCCGAGCTTTTAGCTTTGCCGGGCAGTCCGGATTCGAACATCGACGCACAGCTTCGCCTTCGGGACGAATCGCTTCCCACAAACACACCGGACAAGTTCTCGGAAACTCGAACTCCGTCTCGCTGCCATCACGTTTCGCCGTCACGACAGACAACACCTGCGGAATTATCTCACCGCTCTTTTCGATCATTACGTAATCGCCGATCCTGAGATCGAGCCGCTTGATCTCATCTTCGTTATGCAGCGAAGCACGAGCGACGGTCGTACCGGCGAGCAGGGTCGGCTCAAGATGTGCGACTGGCGTCAACGCTCCGGTCCGTCCGACCTGAATGCCGATGCCGAGTAGCCGCGTCGCCGCCTGCCTTGCCGGGTACTTATATGCGATCGCCCATCGCGGAGCCTTCGTCGTCGTTCCGAATTCGTCCTGCAACGCGGTCGAATTAACCTTAACGACAACACCATCGATCTCGTAATCGAGCCCATCGCGGACTGTTTCCATCTCAGTGATAAACGCTGCTAGTTCGTCAAAATCAGCACATACCCGTCGATGCGGATTGACGTTGAAGCCATTTCGCCCGCACCACTCGAAAATCTCCGCGTGCGTCGCGAACATCTTTGCATTTCCCGTAAACGCATCGTACGGAAACATATCCAGCCGTCGCGAAGCGACAACCGCCGAGTCGAGCATCCGCAGCGTTCCCGACGCACAATTGCGAGGATTAGCAAATACCTTTTCGCCCTGCATCTCAAGCTCGGCATTGATCTTCGCGAACTGAGACCGCGACAAAAACACCTCGCCGCGAACCTCGGCATGGGCTGGTGCGTCCGTCTTCAATTTCAGC
>JBBRUA010000582.1:0-1334 GCA_038248245.1 Pyrinomonadales bacterium
CTTGGTCAGGTGACGCCGGAAAACCTGTTGATGCTGGACGATGTTGAGCTGAAAGCTGTCGGATTCAGCAGACAAAAAACAGCCTACGCGAGGCATCTGTCCGAGGCGATAATCGACAAACACATTGACCTTGACGGCCTTGAAAATCTTTCTGACGCAGATGTGAAAACGGAATTGATCAAGCTAAAAGGCGTCGGTGAATGGACGAGTGATATTTATTTACTGATGGCGTTGCTTCGGCCTGACGTAATGCCAAAAGGAGATGTGGCTCTGCATACGGCCTGGCACAAATTAAGTGGCGAGCCGCGGCCGACCTCAGACGAATTTGTTTTAGTGGCGGAAAAATGGGCTCCGTATCGCTCCGTGGCGGCGAGATTACTATGGCACTATTATTTAAGTGAAAGGCGGAAACCCGCACGGTAGTAAGGGTGCCTCTTGCGCCTAGATATTGGATTGTTCGAGCGAAGAACACACTCCCTACGGGTCGTGTTTCTGCCTTGTTTCTGCTACTTTATTCGAGATGACCAAGATCCTTGACGTCGGTTGTGGCGCGAATAAAACGGAAGGTGCGATCGGGCTGGATAATAATCCGCGAACGGCCGCTGACGTCATACATGATCTAGGCGAGATACCATACCCTTTTTCCGACGATGAATTCGACGTTTGTGTGTCAAACCATGTTGTTGAGCATGTGCCTGACGTGATGGCTTTCATCGGCGAACTGCACCGAATCACGAAACCGGGCGGCCGCATCAAACTGCTCACGCCGCATTACACCAACCCCGATTGGGCGAACGACCCGACGCACCGAAACCATATAAACTCCTACAGCTTCAACACATTTCTAGAAGGCCGTCAGGTATTTGATTTTTACACGAACGTGCACCTCAAACCTATTAGCTGCTACGTCTCGCTGGCCGGTCTTTGGCGTGCGGTCGGCATTGAATTTCTCGTGAACCTAGACACCAAGATCCCTTCCGCACGGTTCCTGCGTAAATTTTGGGAACAATATTTAAGCTATATTTTTAGGGGAAAAGAACTTAGATTTGAATTCGAAGTAGTAAAGAATGAGGGTTTAACTGCTAATGTGCAGATCGGAAAAGCCTAATTATGTAATCTTTTTCGTCGTGCATTTGTAGCTTATATTATTTTTCAGCAAACTATTTCCGAACCTCGAAGCATCTGTTATCGTTAGGCTACCTGCGACTAGAATAAATCTGAGGTTTTATGATGAAAACACGAATTTTTGCATTTTTTACTTTATCGATCTTGGTTTTGAACGTTACCGGGCTGACTTTTGCCGACACTCGCCGTTTGAACGCAAACTCGCGTCA
>JBBRUA010000583.1:0-1312 GCA_038248245.1 Pyrinomonadales bacterium
CAACTCGTGATTCAATATTTCGGGGGAACCGGAATAACTGTTATCGGGGACGTCCATAAAAGAGTAAGGATACGCTAAGTGCTGGCTGTTTTGAAATCTAAACAAGGAAGAGCGGCTCCGAGTTTCGGGAAACTCAGAGCCGCAATTAACAGATAGGATGTGCTGTAGGCCTCGCGGAGTAGATAGGCAAAAGGCAGTTTTTTAATTGGCTGGCAGTGTGCCCGGAAACAAACTTCTCCGCGTTTGTTCAGCTTCCCGGCACGGAAACTTGTTTATTTTCGACCCAACGGAATACCGAGTTTTTTAGCTTCACGCTCGATCACCTTCGGATCCGTTTTCAAATTATTTATATCGTCCTGAAGCTGAAGATTTTCGTCCGTCAGATTTTGGATCTTCGTCGATAACTGCTCATTTTCGACAACTTCGACATTCATCGTCGAATAGGCCCGATAGTTTATTGTTAAACCAAGCATCAGCGTCATTCCGATCACGATGACAAACGCTGCCCACAGTGGTGTCTTTCGTGTGGGTTGAGTCTTGGCCGGTCTTTTCGTATGTGCCTGTCGCATAAATCTTCCTCAATCAATTCATCAAATAATCCCGGCCTGCTGCTAACAAGGCTTCCAGATCGCTCTGACTTTCACTCTCGGCGTAGATCCTGACCATCGGCTCTGTTCCCGAAGGTCGCATAAGTATCCAGGCATTATTTTCAAAGAGAAACTTTACCCCGTCTATACGATTGATAGCCTCAATCCGGCGGCCCGCTATTTCTGTAGGCTCCTGAGCCAATTTTTCTTTCAATTTCGCGGATACGTCCTGTGTCAATCTGACACCGATCCTGCCTGATTCAAGTTTTCCGTCTCGCTTAAACAATTCGCTTAATTGGTCGGTTAAGCTTGTCTGCCGCTCAGCAACTGCTTCAGCTGCTAAAAGGCATGCAAGAATCCCGTCTTTTTCCGGATAATGCCCACGAATTGAAAGACCAGCAGACTCCTCTCCACCGAGAATGATCTCGTCTTTATTTATCAACTCACCGATATACTTAAATCCGACCGGCGTTTCGTGAAGTTTAAGGCCCCGAGCATTAGCAACACGGTCGATCTGATGTGAGGTAGCCACGCTTCGAGCTAGGCCGAGCGACCATCCTCGCGATTCCGCTAAGTAATCTGCGAGCAACGCAACAAGCCGGTTTGGCGTAATAAAGTCGCCATTTGAATCGATCACTCCAAATCGATCACCGTCGCCATCCGTTGCTAACCCTAATGTTAAGCCTTTCGCTTTTACCTTTTCACGAAGTTCATCGAGGTGCTCC
>JBBRUA010000584.1:0-1296 GCA_038248245.1 Pyrinomonadales bacterium
GATCTGGGAAAATGAGCCGGTCGTCGGGTATTTTCCGAGAAAAGAAGAGTTGCCTGGAACCGTTTTTGACGTAAATCGCGAGGTTTTGGATTGTGCAAGGTTGTCGGAACAAGCCCGGCAGGAAGCAGATGATGCCGTACAGCACGCCAAGTTTCGTGAGCAGGCACGCAATCGGTTTATCGAGGAAGGCCGCGATCCGGACGATGAGGCGGATCTGAAGTCAGCCATATTTCGCGAACGCAAAATGTGGGTTCGTGAACGCACGACCGAGCTAGGTGCGGAGCGGGCTGAGTATTGGGGCTGGACAAATATTTACACGTATTCCAAATCGCTTGCCGAGCAGATCATCGCTTCGCAGGACGACATCGTCAAGGTTTTGGTTCGGCCATCGATCGTTGAATCTTCTAATCAATATCCATTCCCGGGCTGGAACGAAGGCTTTACGACGACCGCTCCGCTTATCCTGATCGCACTTAGAGGTCAGCCGATAATTCCCGTTAATGAAAAGCTGGTGCTCGATGTAATTCCCGTCGATATGGTCTCGGGTGCAATACTCGCGGCGACGATGAACGCTCTGGTCGATCCTAATCCGCCGCTCGTTTTCCAGGCGTCCTCGGGTGACTCGAACCCGAACGATATGAAGCGCATCGTCGGGCTGGTCGGGCTGTATAAACGCCGCCATTTCGAAGAGAAAGAGACCGGTAATGCTTTAGTAAATAAACTGGCGGGCATGGTCGAAACGCAGACGGTTAAGCAGCGAACCTACGAACTCGCGTCCGCACCGATGCTCAATAAACTGGCGAAAGGTGCCGACCGCTTGATGGACAAGGCAACTCCGCGGTGGGGCGGCGGCCGGATCGGAAATATAATTTCGGATCTGAAAAAATCCGTTGTTTCGTTTGAAAAGACGACGCAGGACACAATGGATGCGTTTGCGATGTTCAAACCGTTCATGATCGACAACGACTATTTGTACCGCTCGGACAATGTTCGGGCGCTGCAGTCGGTCATTAGAGAAAAAGAGAAAGCATTGCTGCCGTGGTATCCCGAGAAACTTGATTGGTACGATTACTGGCTCAATGTTCATTTTCCGGGAATGCGGAAATGGGTGCTGCCGCAACTTGAGGAAGACCTCAAGGCTGTGGAAAAACGTTTGTACACTTACAAAGATCTGCTCGATCTGTTTGATACATCCGTTAAGCGTTTTCCGACCCGCGTCGCGATGCGTATCGAACGCGACGGCCGAAGGAGCAATACACATACGAAGGTTTGAACGAAATGACGGTGCGTGCGGCA
>JBBRUA010000585.1:0-1294 GCA_038248245.1 Pyrinomonadales bacterium
AGGACAGATGCTATTACAAGTGCTATTGCCGCCACGGTTATCGATGAGGTGTATAAGATGTCGCTGGCCCGCAACGGAGACGGCCGACCGAAATTCCAACCGACGCTCGGGCATTTTCTGGATGTTCTGAAGACCTATCACTGGGAGCCTGCACAACAGGCTCAGGCAAGTGAGCTTTACTTGAAACTCAATGTTCACCGAAAAGATCCGTGGCTGAACTCGCCAACCCATCCAGATTATGACGTTCCGTCGATGTTTGACGTGTTCGAACTCTCGGGAATTAGCGGCCTCGACGAAAAAATACGTGAAAGTGTCGGCTTCAGGATCAGCGCACAGATAATGCAGGAGATCGGCGAAGAAGACGAGCGGAAGCAAAAGACGCCGATCCTATTCCTTTGCGACGAAATGCGCGAGATCAACAAACACTTTCCAGCAATTCAGGAACTCATTGCTGAAGCTTCGGTCACGGGACGTAAGGAAGGCTTGGTGACCGTGTTGTTCTCGCAGGCGTACGAGCATTTTACCGGAACGACGGAGCGTCCGAATGAGATCGGGATAGACCTAGTAAAAAACTCCGGAGTAAAGATGATCGGCAAACAGATAGGCGGCTTCGACCGCCTGGCGTCAGACTGCGAACTTGCCCCGGAGACAGTTGCAGCGATCCGGGCGATCAGAAACCAATACGGACGATACACCCAGTGGGTTTTCGTCATCGGCAGCGGAGCGGACAAGATCGTCCAGATGGCCGAAATACGGCTGTCGCCAGCAATGCTCTGGGCAAACACAAACGACACGAACGAGGCGAATGCACGACGCCTGGTCGAGAATATCCGTCCCGACCTTCCGCCCGAGATCGTCGTTTCGTGGCTTGCCTCAAAATACCCAAGCGGATTGACTGCCGCCGGACTCACGGAGATTTCTTCTTTTGATCTAAATGAACTGAACGGCTTGGAGGTAGCAGCATGATCGGAAACAACGAAATATTAAGACAGATCGTCATCGGAGCAGTTCTTTCTTCGATCTTCATTGGGATCGACGTTCGCCCGGCCCGGGCACAGTGGACGGTATTCGATCCGTCGCAATACGTTCTCCAAGTCGAGAAACGAGTCGAAGAGGCGGCACGGTGGCTCGAGACAATAAACCACTATATCGACACCTATGAACAAGCGGTCAAGCAGTACGAAAAGATGGTCGAGAGCGTAACCAATCTACGAGGCATTCTCGGCAAGGTTGAAGAACAAGTCATGCGGCACAAACGGCTGATAACGACCTACGCAACTCTCGGACGTCTGAT
>JBBRUA010000586.1:0-1262 GCA_038248245.1 Pyrinomonadales bacterium
CCAACTCTTGCGGCGTAATCGTCGGACTTGATTTTAGAGTAGGGAGACCGACCTGTGAACTAATACCCTTAGCAAGATCCTTTCTCATCAAGGCAAGCTCTGGCAGTGAAAATTCCACAGAGTGGGCAGCATTGACAATTTTTACGCCCCCTTGTTCTACACGGAGAATCTTGAATCCACCATTTAAAACTGGCCGTGCTACGTTTCCTATCCCTTCGGTAACCAATGTCATGATGACAAATTTAAAAACATCTTCAACAAGTCTATGTGTTTCAGTAAGATTGTCACGACGAAATTCTTCGTTTCTTCGATGTATTGCATCTGCCTTGCGCATTAGCTCAAAATCGTAACCTCCCGGTTTGATCCAACTGAACGCATTGTATCTCAATTTTTCATATCCACCACGATCGCAAATGTCTCTTTCATAATTCGGGTCTATGGCCGTCATCTTGGGCGTATTAGCTATAAGATTTTGCCGGGAGAGCTCAAGCGCGATCTGATTCGAAATCATTTTCCTTACTTCGTCTAATTTCTTGTCGAGAGCAACTTGCTCAGCCGTTTTTTTCACCGGTTCCGGAAACATTGTGGTTAAACCGCTGAGGTCACGCTCTTTCTCTTGGTTTTGAGGTTGATGACTTGGGTTATGACTCGACAGGTTTTGGTTCAATGCTTTTGATAGATGCCTTCTAGACTCTGGGTCTTCCATTCCACTAGGATCGGAAACGGTCGTTGCTTTATTTCCCACATAACGATACAGGTTCACATCCCCGGCATCGAAGCCCTTCTCGTCCTCGGCGTAGAATCGGCCGGTGGCCGGATCGTACGGACGGGCGCGATAGAAATACAGCCCAATGGCGGCGTCCCACTCGCGGCCGGTGTAGCCGTAGCGGTCCGAGAGCGACCCGGCGATCAGGTTACCGAAGGCATCGAAATCGCTGCTCGCGATCACACTGCCGGTGTCGTCGAGCACCTGCCTCACGCTGCCGACGATGTCGGTGACGTAGAAGCCGGGGGTGCCCGAGGCATCCATCCTGGCCAACAATTCATCGAAGCCCTCGCCGTACATGCGCCGCAACAGGGCGTTGCCCGAGGCGTCGAGGTCGGCGACCGCGTCGAAGTTTTCGTTGCCCACGGGGGCGGGCTGGCCGGCGTTCCAGCCGTCAAAGGCGAAGTATTCCCAAGTGCCGAGGTCGTTGTCGTTGCGGGCGATGCGGTTGCCGAAGACGTCGTAGACGTACTCGATGACGACGACGTCGCCGTCG
>JBBRUA010000587.1:0-1239 GCA_038248245.1 Pyrinomonadales bacterium
ACCAAGACGTTCCCGAATCACTATTCGATCGCAACCGGCCTTTATCCGGAACATCATGGCATCGTCGAGAATAATATCTGGGACTTCGGCGTTACATTTTCACTCGGCAAACGCGAAGAGGTCCAAAACACCCGCTGGTGGCTCGGCGAACCGATCTGGGTTACCGCCGAGAAACAAAACGTTCGCTCAGCTGCATTCTTTTTCCCCGGCACCGAAGCAGAGATCGCCGGGACACGGCCGTCCATCTGGAAGCAATACGACGGAAAGATCCCCAACGACGAACGAGTCGACACCGTTCTCAGTTGGCTCGATCTGCCAAAAGATAAACGTCCGCAGATGATAACGATGTATTTCTCCGACACCGACGATGCTGGACACGGATACTCTCCCGACTCCGAGGAAACAAAAGCCGCCGTCGCCCGCGTTGACGCTAATTTAGAAAGGCTGGTCGCTGGGCTGGAAGCAAGAAGTATCGACCGCAAGGTAAATATCATCATCGTCTCCGACCACGGAATGGCCACAGTCGATCAGCGAAACGCAATCGTGATGGACGACGTGCTTGACCAATCAAAAACGGAACGGGTACTGACTACGGGTGAGATCTGGCAAATTTTTCCAAAAGACGGCGAACTCGACGGCATAATGAGCGGTCTCGGAAATATTGAACACGCTCGCTGCTGGAAAAAAGAAGACATTCCGGAACGCCTCCATTACAACAAAGGAAATCGTATCGCCCCGGTCGTTTGCTCTGCCGACGAAGGCTGGTTCATGACAAGTCGCGAGCGCTACGAAAGTCAAAAGAAACGCGACGATTTCGCACGGCTAAAAGGTGCCCACGGTTACGACAACAACGTCCAGTCAATGCAGGCGACATTCATCGCCCGCGGCAAAGCATTCAAAAAAGGCAAGATCGTCGAGCCGTTCCCGAATGTCGATGTCTACGAACTGATGTGTAAGATCTTAAAACTAAAACCGGCAAAGAATGATGGGAATCTGACTGATGTGAAAGGAATGCTGCGATAGGTACGACAGTTTCTATTCGGGTCGGATCGTCACAACTGCGATTTCAGGAGGGACCATAAACCTGAACGGCAAGATGCTCGTGCCGATGCCTGTCGTGACAAAAAGATCTTTTCCCTTTTCGTGAACGTGTCCCGCAGCGTATTTCTGACCGAATGAGGATGGAACGATCGGACGACCTAATACCGGAAACCAGACTTGGCCGCCATGCGTGTGACC
>JBBRUA010000588.1:0-1210 GCA_038248245.1 Pyrinomonadales bacterium
CATCGAGACCGAAATGCAGCTCCACCTCCTACAAAACCTCGGCTGCGACTACGGCCTAGGCTACCTACTCGCCCGCCCGCAAACCGTCGATGCCGCCGAAAAAGCTCTCTACGAAGGCCGCAACTGGCTCCCCGCTCAACTTCTACCTGAAGCCTCCCCAATGTCCCGCTCCGCAGGCGACGAGAATTTACCAGTCTTTTAGTCCACTCCCTCAAATTGTGCTAACAATCCAAGGCGTTCTATACTGTTTGAAAGTCTTTTCGAACAGGAGTTAGTGCGTTAAATGATAATGAAAGCAATTGTTTTTCTTCTCGCCGTAGCGTGTCTGGCGGCGAGTGTGCCGGCACAGTCGAAGTTTGCATATCCTCAGCCGCGTCGGGGTGATCAGGTGGATGATTTCCACGGGACGAAGGTCGCGGACCCGTATCGTTGGATGGAGCAGACGGAATCGGATGAGACGAAGGCGTGGATCGCGGCGGAGAATAAGCTGACCGACGCGTATCTCGCCACTATCCCGCAACGCGAAGCGATCAAGAACCGACTCACCGAGATCTGGAACTACGAGCGTTTCAGTGCTCCGTCGAAGGTCGGCAATTACTACATCTATTCTAAGAATGACGGCCTGCAGAATCAGAGCGTTCTGTACAAGACTTCATCGATCGACGATCCGGGCACAGTTTTCTTTGATCCCAACAAGCTGAAAGCGGACGGCACGGCGGCTCTCGGCGGTTCGTCGTTCACTGACGACGGCAAGCTTTGGGCTTACGGCGTGTCGATCGCGGGCAGCGACCGCTCCGAGTGGAAGATCATGGACGTCGCGACCGGCGAACTCTTGTCGGACACGCTCGCACCGAACCGACAGGGCGGCATTTCGTGGCTTCCCGACAACAGCGGATTCTTTTACAGCAGTTATCCGCCGGTCGAGAAAGGCGCGGAGCTCAAGGGCAACACATTTTTCCAGAAGCTTTACTTTCACAAACTCGGCACTCCGCAGAGCGAAGACACCGTCGTCTACGAACGTCCCGACAACGGCCAGTACTTCGTCGGCGGCAACCTTTCCGAGGACGGCAACTGGCTCGTCATCTCGGTCGGCAAAGGCACTGAGCGGATGAACATGGTTTATTTCAAGAATATGACCATGGAAAAGGCCGGGATTTTGCCGCTCGTGACCGATCTCAAGAATTCTTACTCGTTCATCGGCAATGACGGC
>JBBRUA010000589.1:0-1157 GCA_038248245.1 Pyrinomonadales bacterium
CCAGGGTCGTGTCAAAGAACGCGTTCGCCTCGATCGATGAGCG
This sequence comes from Pyrinomonadales bacterium, assembly GCA_038248245.1. GTDB lineage: Bacteria > Acidobacteriota > Blastocatellia > Pyrinomonadales > Pyrinomonadaceae > OLB17. The sequence goes on from JBBRUA010000589.1 coordinate 44, forward strand.
GTTGTCGAGAATGCGCTCGATGCCAAATTCGAGCCGTCGGCTCTTATTCATTTGCGGCCTGTTCTTAGTGATGACAATATCTTCGACCGAAACGGGATCGCGAAACAGCACTTGAGCTCCTTCGAGTTCGACAGCCTGCGACCAGGTTCGTTCTTCAGTTTGAGTCGTAAACGCCGTACGCAGACGGGTTTTTGAGTCTATATCGAACTGCAATCCGAAACGTGGGGAAAGTGATGAGTCACCTCCGGCACCGACAAATTTCGAATAGTCGAGTCCGTAGACCAGTATCACGCCTTCGCGAACGTTCCATTCGTCCGTCGCCTGAAACGAGAACTGTCCGAGCGATCGGTCACTGCCGAGAGCCGGCACGCTGCCGAGATTGGCAAAACCCGTGTTTACGCGGATCTGATGTTTCGTGTTCGGGCGGAATTTGATGTCGGCCTCAAAACGCTGCGGGGCATTAAATCCTTTGGCGATCTGTCCGGCAAGAACGATTTCGGTATCGTCACCGACCGGCATTAGCGTGGCGAAGTTAACGCCTGCGTAATTCCCTCGTTCCGACGCCGCAACGTATGTTTCGACAACGGTCTGATCTTTACGCGAGCGGTCTTCCGATGCCGTCTCCGGTTCAGTTTCCTCGATCGTTACATTCGGCTCGTCGCCTTCCTGATTTTGGTAGATCGAACGCTGCATCTGGGCCGCACGAATGCGCCATTTCGAGCTGTTCCGATCGACGCGCTTCTCCGGCAGGGTGTTGCCGCTGCCTGCACGCTCCAAACGGAAACCATAAACCAGCTCTGTCGAACGGTTTACCGCAACGTCGGACAACGTTACCGGATTAAACCCTTGAGCGACGGCTAAAACTGTATAAGTACCGGGAATTATCTTCGCAAGAAAGCTTCCGTTCGCGGTCGAGCTGACCTGTTTAAGCAGTTTCGAAGTGCCCAGGCGAAAGATCGCAACGGTTGCGTCCGCGATCGGCGTACCGCCTTCGTCACGAACGACGCCTTTGATCGTACCTAGATTACTGCTGTTTTTTTGGACAGTTACCGTCACCGCAGACGCGTCTGCCGACACCGCCGCCACAAAAAGAAGGGCTGCGGTCGCCATCGAC
>JBBRUA010000590.1:0-1154 GCA_038248245.1 Pyrinomonadales bacterium
GCTCGATGTGTTCGAGGCCGGTGAACGGACTGTGATGTATGTCGGAAAGTTGAATGATCTTAAATCCGTCGAGCCTTTTCGGCAAGCGTTTAAGCGTTATCGTCACCCGCTCAAGCGACAGGCTGTTCGCCTCATCCATCGCGACCTTCGCATTCTTCGACCACTTCCCAGCCATCACCCTAAGCGGAGTGTCATTGCCAACGTAGGCGTTTATTCGGTCAGTGATCTTGACCCGTTTTGGTGCGGCAGTTCTCATCGGTATTTTCTGAGCATAAACGTTCGGGGTGGAGATTACAATGCCTTCGGTTTATCAAGCACCGATCACAATGTCGATGTCACGTGCGGAATGTAATACACGATACACCTCAATGCCCGATCTCGTCGGAACATAAAAAATTATATAAGCTTTGAATGGAAAGCTCCGAAGGTCTGCCATCAATTCCGGCCGAAGTTGATATCCAAGTGGTGAACGAGCGATGTTGATACACTTTTCTTCGATCTGGTCGACGAAGCGGTTGGCAAAATCTTCGTCTGCTTCAAACTGCAGGTAAAGCCAAATTTGGAGTAGATCCTCTCGTGCGGCTGGGGTGAAATTAACTCGGAACATTATTTCGACGACATTATTTCCTCTACCCGGCGACGGCCTTCGGCCTTGATTGCTGCGACATCAAGCGGCCTTGATTCGCCACGTTTTGCCTGCTCATAACCGACCATGATGTCTGCACGCAGATCGGTCAGTTTTTGGCCTCTCAGTTCCTCTTGAGTTTTGAGCAATCTCAAACCGTCGCGAACGACTTCGCTAGCGGAATAATACATACCGCTTTCGACCATTCCTTCGATAAAACTTTCTAGTTCATTAGTGAGTGAGACATTCATTATATCGATAATCCACCCAATAACAGTAGATGTCAATATCTGTTATCCTCGTGGATGCTTAGCCAGATATTATCTTCAAAAATTTCCGTTTTCCGACCTGAAGTATAACTCCGTCGTTACCGATCTTGATCTCGGCATTTGCTGACGATGCCTTTTCGCCGCTGACCTTTACGCCGCCTTGTTCGATGAGGCGTCGGGCTTCGCCTTTTGAGGCGGCGAGGCCGGTGTCGGCTAAGAGTTGGGCGAGCGGATAGTTTCCGGCGGGAATTTGTTTTTCC
>JBBRUA010000591.1:0-1143 GCA_038248245.1 Pyrinomonadales bacterium
ATTGGTCGACGCGAGAAGCTCCATCAGAGCTTGTTCAACGTTCGCCGTTCGCGGTTTCTCGTTTAACTTCAAACTACCAACTACCGACTTCCTACTCGGAGCAGTCATCGGCCTTGAATATTTCGGAGCTTCGTCTGTCAGAGCTAAGACCGGCAGGTCAGCCTCGATGACGCCGTTATGCGTGATCTTGAGGCGATCGCCCTCGACAACCTTGCCGATGACGACGGCGTCGAGGTCCCATTTATTAAAAATCTCGACGACCTCTTTCTCGCGGCCGCGGCGGGCGACGATCAGCATTCGCTCCTGCGATTCGGAGAGCAGCATTTCGTACGCGGTCATGCCGGTTTCACGCTGTGGAACTAGCGTCAGGTCGATCTCCAAACCATTTCCGGCACGAGCGGCCATTTCGACGGACGAAGAGGTCAGTCCGGCAGCTCCCATGTCCTGAATGCCCTCGATCGCACCGCTTCGCATTGCTTCGAGACAGGCCTCGAGCAGAAGCTTTTCTAAGAACGGATCGCCGACCTGCACGGTCGGACGTTTTTCGAGAGCTTCGTCGTCGAACTCCGCCGACGCCATCGTCGCTCCGTGAATGCCGTCGCGGCCGGTCTTCGCTCCAGCGTAAAGCACCGGATTGTCGATTCCCTCGGCCTTGCCGAAAAAGATCTGATCCTTGCGAACTATGCCGAGTGCGAAGGCGTTGACGAGCGGGTTGAGACTGTACGATTCATCAAAAACGACCTCACCGCCGACCGTCGGTACGCCGAAACAATTGCCGTAATGACCGATGCCTTCGACACAGCCTTTGAGAATGGCTTTGTTACGTGTGCCGTGTTTCGGATCATCAAGAGGACCGAATCTGAGCGAGTTCATCGCCGCGATCGGCCTTGCTCCCATCGTGAATACATCGCGGAGGATACCGCCGACGCCGGTCGCGGCTCCCTGAAAAGGCTCGATAAAACTTGGGTGATTGTGCGACTCGACCTTGAACGCCACGCACCAGTCGTCGCCGATATCGACCACGCCGGCGTTCTCCCCCGGCGGGACAATGACTCTCGGCCCGGTCACGGGCAAGCGTTTGAGATGCACGCGCGAGGATTTATATGAGCAATGTTCCGACCACATCACGCTGAAAACTCCGAG
>JBBRUA010000592.1:0-1079 GCA_038248245.1 Pyrinomonadales bacterium
ATCCACGAAGCCGTGGCGGAACCCGTACTGGCTTGAGGCGATTAGAATCTTAGCTGAGTCTCGTTCGAATCCATTTAACTAAGTCCTCCTCGCTTAGACTACCGTCAGCGAGACTGAGAATTGTTATATATTTGTCCTCTTGCGTTGCGACAAGGTTTTCGCCGTTTAACAGAATAAATGTACGCATCACTGCTAATGCCGTACGTTTATTACCATCTATAAAGGGATGATTCTTTGTGATACCAAACGCATAAACTCCCGCAAGAGCAGCGAAATCCGCATCATCGCTGTAGGCCTCAAGATTTTGTGGCCTCGCTAACGCAGATAAAAGCAGTCCTTCGTCGCGAACTCCGTCACTTCCGCCGTGTTCTGCAATCTGTCTTTTATGGATAGCTAAAACTGAATTAAATAAGATCCACTTGTATTTCATCTCTACTCCGCGAGTTTGCGTAAGACGTCTCGATCCTCCCGCATTACGATCTCTGCGATTTCCATCTGATGTGCGACCTCGCCGTCGTAGGTTGTCAGTTCAATTCCGTTAGAAGTCTCGATCGCCAAAACGGAATCGCCCTTCGAAACTCGAAGTTTTTCCAAAATCGCCTTTGGCAAAATAATCCCGAATGAGTTTCCGATCGCGGTTATCTTTAATGTCTTGGTCATTCCCATAATTTTCACCTCGCTTATCACTGAAAATATAACATAAGTTATAACATTAAGTAAATGAAAAAGATCCGCACATGTTCCCGAGACATGTGCGGATCTTTTGTTTCCGCTCGTTCCGGCGCCTTTTGCCTATTTTGCCAGACGGAGTTTGAAAAGCGAGTAGAACTGAACGTAGCAACTGACCATCGCCGCGATAATTAGAAACGTCATCGGCAGGAACTCAAGTGATGCCGGCAGCATTACCCCGAGTACGAGCCCAAACACGGCGACAACACCTCGACCAGCGAGCCAACGGCTGAACACCGGTGGTTCTGTATCGGACGGCAGAAAATACGGCAAAACCAGGAGCATTAGCATCGTTATCGACATCAATAGCGTGTCAAAAGCAAAAAACGATGCACTGCGCCCGAGTTCGA
>JBBRUA010000593.1:0-1077 GCA_038248245.1 Pyrinomonadales bacterium
AAAAGAATAAATACGCCTGTCCGTGGCGACCCAGTATTTTCCTGATGATGGCGAGACGATTCCGCCTTTACGTATCTGCGTCCTAATCTCGTCCTGCCGTTGATTAGCTTTCGGTGTGAACCGTTCCTGAACCTGCCAATTCACTACACCGAGCAGAGCCATAAATATAAAACCAGGGACGAGAAGACGATAAACACTCTGTCCTGCCGAGGTCCACGTAACGATTTCGTTCTGACGTGATTTAATAACGTATGTTGCGAGAATACCTACCATTGCCGCCGACGGAGCGATCTGGAGGTAAATAAACGGCATCAGGAAAAAAAGATATTTGATCAGTAGCCAGAGTCCGCCGTCGATCACTCCTGCAAATTTCCAAAGCTCAAACGCGGTAAATATAAGGAAAACCGCCGCAAGAACGCCAAAGGTCAGCAGAAAATACTTGACCAAATCAATGATCAGATCAAGATCTCTCAGCCCGGTTCGAAAGCTGGCAAATAAATTTGGCGTTTGCCCACGGCTTTCGCCGCTTGATCTGAGTTTGCCGAGGAACGACTTAATCCGTTCATTAAAGCCATTCGCAAAATTGGTATTTCTTGAGAATGTAAACCAGGCGATTGCGATAAAACTCCCGATGATCGGTATCAGTCCACCAAACAACACACCGACCTTACCCGTACGTGCCAATTGCTCTCCGGCAAACGCAAGCAAGTAATAACCGATGAGGCCCACGAGTGCGAGAAATATTCCGAATCCTCGCCCGCCGCGGCTGAATCTCAAGATCATCGCCGTGCCGAGAAGACAAAATATCATTGGCGTTATCGAGAGCGTTATCCGCCTTTGCCAAAGGATCTGAGCTTCCGTTCGGTCCTTTCCGTCTTTTGAGTTAGCATAATCCGAGAGCTGAGACAGGCCGAGTTCTTCGGGTGTACCGCTCGAATTGCTTAATTTGTCTATCAGTTCGCCGCGCCTTGTTTTAATGGCAAGCCTAACTTCCCCAATGTTTTCGGCAATGTACTTGCCCACTCCCGGCTGGTTAGGAATAGTTGAAATAGTGGCGTTCTCGAGGACCAGCTCCGA
>JBBRUA010000594.1:0-1060 GCA_038248245.1 Pyrinomonadales bacterium
CAGGCGGTAAACGACGCGAGGCGGCGGGTCTCGTATGCCGTGATGGCCTCGTCATCGGCGAGTCAGTCGTCGACAGGGAACTGGACGTTCACCGAAGCTCTGATCAATGCGTTCAGCGGTTCGCCGGTGACCGATGACAACAAAGACGGCGTTGTGACCTTCGCTGAACTTGAGGCAAACGCGTCGGCAGATATGTTATTTGGCGAGGAACAGGTCGCCTCATTCGCCTTTATCGGCGGCTTCGACCCAGCGACGAAGATCGCCGACTCTACCATTTCTGATTCTCCGAGGATTGGTGAGCGGCTTGAGGCATATAGTATCGACGGCTGGTACAAGGGTTACGTGATCGGTGCCAAGGGCGGCAAGTTCAACATCCATTACTACGGATACGAAGAGTCTGAAAACGAATGGGTCACGCCGAAAATGATGCGAACGCCCAAAACCAAGTCTATCTACAAGGTAGGAGAAAAGGTGCAGGTCGAATATAAAAAAGAGTGGTATGCCGCGCACGTTTTGAATATTAAAGGCGGTTCGCACTTTGTCAGCTATGACGACTACGACACCGACGAGAACGAATGGGTGCCGTCGAAAAGGATCAGAAAAGTAAGATAGAGAGGTTTCAATCAGAGAGTTCAAAAGATCATAGACGCAAAAGTTTCGTTAACTTCCCCCGGTTCAGGATGCGTCGCAACTTAGCGTCTTTGTTTCCATGCGTTATGATTCTATTTTGATCAATGAACGAACGCTACAGTCGACAAATTTTATTTCCACCGATAGGTGAAGCCGGGCAGGAAAAATTGCTCAGCTCCCGTGTTTTGCTGGTGGGATGTGGTGCTCTTGGGGCGTCTCATGCCGAAATGCTGGCTCGTGCGGGTGTGGGGAAGTTGCGGATCGTTGACCGGGATTTTGTCGAGTATACAAATCTCCAGCGACAGACGCTTTACAAAGAAGGCGATGCGGATGAGCGTTTGCCGAAGGCCGTGGCGGCTAAGAATCGCCTTGCAGAGATCAATTCCGGAATAGAGGTCGAGGCAGTGGTTGCGGACGTTAACTATTCAAA
>JBBRUA010000595.1:0-1046 GCA_038248245.1 Pyrinomonadales bacterium
CGGGCCTCCGTGGCGATGACTTTGACTCGCTCGCAGGTGAGATCGAATTGTGCGACTTATCCTGCCTGACCGAGGTTTAGGGTCCGGCGATCCTCACGGACCTGAGGAGCGCGGCCTTCGCCGTGTTGCGTGAGGACGCGGAGCCGCAGACGATCGAGGACGCAACGTACTTCCTTGTACCGATAGAACGCGCGGAGCCGGAACTTTCATTTGAAATAGGCGACTACACCGACTTCTATTGCTCGATCTATCACGCGACGAATGTTGGGTCGATGTTTCGGCCGGATGCTCCGCTGCTGCCGAATTATAAATATGTGCCGATCGGGTATCACGGGCGGGCTTCGAGCATTGTGATCTCGGGGACGGACGTGAAGCGGCCGCATGGGCAGAATCGCAGCGACGCCGAGGCTCCGCCGGTTTTTATGCCGGCGAAGAACCTCGATTACGAGATGGAGCTCGGATTTTTTGTCGGGCAGGGAAATGAGCAGGGCTCACCGATCCCGATCGGCGAAGCGGAGCAGCATATCTTTGGAATGTGCCTCGTCAACGACTGGTCCGCCCGCGACATACAGGCGTGGGAATATCAGCCGCTCGGGCCGTTTCTCGCCAAGAACTTTGCGACGACGATCTCTCCGTTTGTCGTCACGATGGAAGCACTCGCTCCATTCCGCACGCCCGCCTTCGAACGCGAAGACGGCGATCCGCAACCGCTCGATTATCTTAACGACGCGGCGAATCAAAAATTCGGCGGCCTCGACATCAATCTCGAGGTCTACATCCAAACCGAAAAGATGCCGCGCCTGCAGACGGCGTGCACCACGCCGGTCGCCGAGGGCATGGTCGTCAAGACCAAGAGCGAAATGGCCATCGGTGGCCAGACCGCTGTGGTCAGCATGCTGCTCGCCAACCATCCCCTGGACTGCCCCGTCTGCGACAAGGGCGGCGAATGCCCGTTGCAAGACAGGCTGCGGATCGTTTTCATCGCGTTCAAACGCGGGAACTCTGAAAGGCGCGAGAGCTTCCATTGTGACGACAAAAGGCGAAAC
>JBBRUA010000596.1:0-1007 GCA_038248245.1 Pyrinomonadales bacterium
AATGGCTCGACAACGGAAGTTTCGAATTCGCGTTCGAGATTGAGTACGTAAAATGGAAATCCTAATCCCTCAGCGACACGCCGGGCATCGTAAACGTCATCGAGCGAACAGCATCGCGACGGCAGAGACTCACCGTTTTCATCGACATTTATACCGCGACGCTGATTCCACAACTGCATAGTGAAGCCAACAAGTTCGTGCCCCTGCTCCTTTAATAATGCCGCCGCCGCACTGCTGTCGACGCCGCCGCTCATTGCTACCGCGATCTTCATCCCTTTCATTCTGACAGCCAAAACTCATTAACTGCAAGGCGAACCTCGTCTCTTTGCCTAGACGAACCTTACCGAACAGAGCTTTAAACTCGTGCGTGAGGTGTGCTATATTCGAAAAATTATGAAGCCGACCGCCCGCTAACTCAGCCGCAAACAATTCACTTGTATTTCATTTACCACAACGAAACACAGGTCCCGGCACCTTTTCCAGTGTCCGTCTTTTTCTAAACAGGTCAATTTGTATGTCTTCCAATAAGGAAACTCCTTCGTCGGAGCCGTTAGATAATTCGTTTTTCGCTGTCCTTCGCGAAGCCATTCGCGGGTCGAACCGTGATTTCACCAACGGCCCGATCGGCCTTGGCATTTTTCTGCTCGCGGTGCCGATGATACTCGAGATGAGTATGGAGAGCCTTTTCGCGATCGTTGATATATTCTTCGTCGCCAAGCTCGGTGCCGATGCGATCGCGATCGTTGGTTTGACGGAATCGGTCATGGCACTGATCTACGCCGTGGCATTCGGATTTGCTATCGGAGCCACAGCGACCATTGCACGAAGAACCGGTGAGAAAGACAAGGCCGGAGCCGCAAAATCGGCCACCCACGTGATCTATTGCGGCGTTATCGTGTCGCTAGTGATCAGTGCGATCGGAATCGTTTTCGCGCCCGACATTCTCGCGGTGCTCGGTGCAAAGCCGCATATCATCGAGGAAGGCTCAACGTTTATGCGGATAGAGG